>CAIMLY010000333.1 GCA_903842425.1 uncultured Alphaproteobacteria bacterium
AGCTGGTTGAAGCGGAAGGCGATGACCAGGACGCCGGCCATGGCGAGGGCCGCCCCCAACGCCATCCGCAGGTCGACCACGTCGCCGGTGAAGATCACACCCAGGGCGATGGTGAAGATCGGCGTCATCAGGGTCAGCGGCGAGACCAGGGTCGCCTCATAGCGCTGGATCAGGGTGTAGTAGAGGGTGTGGGCGAGGACCGAGACCACCAGCCCCGAGAACAGGACCGCCGCCCCGAGCGCCCAGGGATTGGCCAGGGTCACCGCCGCCTGGCCCGTCTCGAAGGCCAGGGTGTAGCCAAGGGTCGGGATCACCGAGGTCAGGCCGACCCAGGCCTGGAACTGCAGGGGCTTGACCCCCTCGATCCGCTTCATCAGCACCGCGCCGAGGGAGCCGATCACCGCCGAGGCCACGACGAAGAGCAGGCCCGCCGACATGTGCAGGCCGTCCGGGTTCCAAATGACCAGGACGACACCGGCCAGGGTCATGGCGGTGCCGGCGATCCGGCGGGCGTCAAGCCGCTCGCCCAGCAGGAACCAGGAGAGGATGGCCGTGACCGGAACACCCAGCTGGCTGACGATGGCCACGGCTGACGGGCTGGCGGTCTGGAGGGCGAAGAAGACCAGGGCGAAGGTGCCGCACCCCATGCAGAGGCCGACCAGGATCATCCGCCAGAGGGGCCTGGGAGCGTTCCGGAGCCAGGGCCAGACCACCGCCAGGACGACGGCGAAGCGCAGGGCGGCGTAGAACATGGGCGGGGCGCCGAGATTGGCGATGACCAGCTTGGAGATGATGGAGTTGGCCGCCCAGATCAGGCAGACCAGCGTCATCAGGCCAAAGTCGCGCGGGGTCATGCCGGGGCTTTCGCCCGCTTCGGGGCGCAGGGCAACGCCTTTCCACCCCGCCCGGCGACTTGTCAGCCGCCGGCGGCTAGGCGAGGCTGGCGCAAACGGAGGCGCAGATGAGCGGACCCTTTCTCGGACCCGACGTGAAGGACCTGGGCGCGGCCTGGATCGACCCCTCGGCCCGGCTGTTCGGCGAGGTCGAGATTCATCCCGCCGCCTCGGTCTGGTGCAACGTGGTGGTCCGAGCCGAGAGCGACCGGGTGGTGATCGGCCCCCGGGCCAACATCCAGGACTTCGTGATGATCCACGTGGGCGCCGGCACGGGGACCTTCGTGGGGGCCGACTGCTCGATCACCCATCACGTGACCCTGCACGGCTGCGACATCGGCGAGGCCTGCCTGATCGGCATCGGGGCCACCATCATGGACGGCTGCCGGATCGGGGCCGGGTCCATCGTCGCCGGCGGCGCCTTCCTGAAGGAGGGGACGGTGATCCCGCCCGGCTCCATCGTCATGGGATCGCCGGGCGCGGTGACCCGCACCCGGGACAACACCCTGGCGAACCGGCTGAACGCCTTCCTCTACCGGCGGAATGCGGAAGCCTATGCGACCGGAGACTACCGCCTCTGGTCCACCGAAGGCTTCCGCGCCGAGATGGCCGCCGAGCGCGAACGCCTGGCGGCCGGGCTTCAGGCCGCCGCGCCGAGCGACAGGGCCTCGTAACGCGCCAGGTGATGGTCGGTGGAGCCGAACAGGCCCTCGATCATGGTGGCGCGCTTGAAGTAGTGACCGATGGCCATTTCGTCGGTCATGC
>CAIMLY010000334.1 GCA_903842425.1 uncultured Alphaproteobacteria bacterium
CTCCGCCCCGGTCCTTCGTCCGCCTCCCGCCCCGCCCCCTAAAGCGCCCCGGCCGCCAGGGCGTAGAGCGGCAGTCCCAGGATCAGGTTGAAGGGGAAGGCCACGCCCAGGGCGAGGCCGAGATAGACGCCGGGCCGGGCCTCGGGCAGGGCGGTGCGCATGGCCGCCGGGGCGGCGATGTAGGAGGCCGAGGCGGCCAGCAGGATGAGCAGGGCGCTGTCGCCGGGGGCGAGGCCGGCGAGGCGGGAGGCGACGTAGCCGGCGGCCGCGCCGGCCAGGGGCAGGGCGATCCCGAGGGCCAGGACCCGGGTGGGCGGGCGTCCGGCGTCGGTGAGGCTGCGGGCGGCGGCCAGGCCCATGTCCAGCAGGAAGAGGCAGAGCATGCCCTGGAAGACGGGGCCGAGGAAGATGTCCAGCCGGTCCATGCCGCGCTGGCCCGTTGCCAGGCCGATCAGGAAGCTGCCCACCAGCATGAGGGCGG
Organism: uncultured Alphaproteobacteria bacterium; assembly: GCA_903842425.1. Classification (GTDB taxonomy): domain Bacteria; phylum Pseudomonadota; class Alphaproteobacteria; order Caulobacterales; family Caulobacteraceae; genus Phenylobacterium. The sequence goes on from CAIMLY010000334.1 coordinate 482, forward strand.
GGCCGCCGAGGAAGACCTCGCGCAGGATGCCGGCGGTCGAATGGCCGCCGCCGTCGCTCGCCGCCGCCCGCCGGGCGATGACCAGGGCGGTGAGGATGGCCGGGGCCTCCATGATGGCGAGGACCGCGGTCATGTAGCCGCCGAAGGGCACGCCGTGGGCGGCCAGGAAGTCGGCGCCCGCCGCATAGGTGACCACCGAGACCGAGCCGAAGGCCGCCGCCGTGGCCGCCGCCGTGGCCCGGTCCAGGCGTCCCACCCGACGGAAGAGGGGGTAGGCGAGGAGAGGGGTCGCGAGGGACAGGAGCAGGCCCGCCGCCCCGGCCCGCAGGAAGCTGTCGCTGAGCCCCGCCGTCGCCGCCTCGACCCCGCCCTTGAACCCGATGGCCAGCATCAGGAAGAGGGAGAGGGTGCGGCTGGTCGAGGCCGGCAGGGACAGGTCCGACCGCGCAAACCCCCCGAACAGTCCCAGGACGAAGAAGAGGATGGCCGGCGCCAGGAGGTTCTGGAGGCCGAGTGCGGCGGCTGAGGTGAGGGCTTCGGGCATGTCGGGTCCGGGTGCGGGCGCGCCCGGTCCGGCGCGCGGGGTGACCTCCTAGGCCGCTCCGCCCCGGCCGTGCGGTTGAAAGGCGCTATTCCTGTGATAAGGAAAAATCATCTAGGGGGCTTTCATGTCACGCGATGTCAATCTCGACCTCGACCTGGTCCGCACCTTCGTGACCATCGCCGACACCCGAAGCTTCACCCGGACGGGGGAGAGGCTGGGGCGCACCCAGTCGGCGATCAGCCTGCAGGTGCGGCGACTGGAGGACCGGCTGGGGGTGAGGCTGCTGGCCCGGGATCCGCGCCGGGTCGGCCTGACCGAGGCCGGTGAGGCCTTCCTGCCCAAGGCCCGGCGGCTGCTGAGGGTGAATGACGAGATCCTCGCCGAGCTGACGGGCGAGGACCTGGAGGGGGAGGTGCGCCTGGGCGCGCCGGAGGACTTCGCCACCGTCCACCTGCCGGAGATCCTGGGCGCCTTCGCCCGGTCCCATCCCCGGGTGGCCCTGGCTGTGACCTGCGACCTGACCCTGAACCTCCTGGACCGGCTGCAGGCCGGCGCCCTGGACCTGGCCCTGGTCAAGCGCGAACCCCTGGGGCCGGACCTGGGGGTGCGGGTCTGGCGCGAGCCCCTGGTCTGGGTGGCGGCGGACCGGGCGGTGCTGAAGCCGGACGAGCCGGCGCCCCTGGTCATCGCACCGGCGCCCTGCGTCTATCGCCGGCGGGCGGTGGCGGCCCTGGAGGCCCGGGGACGGTCCTGGCGGGCGGCCTACACGAGCCCCTCCCTGGCCGGCCAGCACGCGGCCCTGAGGGCCGGCCTGGGCC
>CAIMLY010000335.1 GCA_903842425.1 uncultured Alphaproteobacteria bacterium
CCCTGGCCGATCCGCTGGACATGGGCCGCCGCGGTCATGGTCAGGCCAAAGCCGCCCTGGGCGCGCAGGGTGAGCCAGCGGTGCTCGTCGTAGGAGAGCGTCCCGTCGGGATGGCTCTGCAGGTTGGTGAGCGGCGCCAGCATCAGCCGGTTCTTCATCTCCGGACCGCGGATGAAGCTCATCGGTGCGAACAGGTCGGTCATCGGTTTCCCCCTCTATTCCTTGGTCGGCCCTAGCGGACCCCGAGTTCCCGGACCAGGGCGTCGGCGCCGTAGACATGGCGCAGGGCCTCGGTAGCGCCGGCGGTGGAAACCACCACGGTCCGGTTCAGGGTTCCGTCATAGCCGTAGTTGCCGCCGAGGGAATGGATGTTCCCGTCGAAGGCGGCGCCCAGGACCTCGCCCTTGGCGCTGATCACCGGCGAGCCGGAATTGCCGCCGATGATGTCGTTGGTCGTGACGAAGTTGAAGACGGTGTCGAGCTTCATCCGGTCGCGGGCGGCCAGCCAGCGGTCGGCGACGCGGAAGGGCTCGGCGCCGGTGGCGCGCTCATAGAGGCCGGCCAGCTGGGTGGTGGACGGGACCTCGGTCCCGCGCCAGGTCCAGCCGGCGACCTTCCCGTAGGACAGGCGCAGGGAGAAGGTGGCGTCGGGATAGACCTTGTCGCCGTAGACGGCGAAGCGGGCGCTGGCGATCCGGGCGGCGGCGGCCTCGGTCGGGGCCGAGACCTGAGTCTCCCAGGCCTTGCGCACGGCGCGGGCCTCGGCGTCAATCTTCTGGGCGTAGCGGATCATGGGGTCGTCGGAGGCGGCGATGGCCGCCGCGCCGCCCTCCCAGAGAGCCTTGCGCACGGCGGGGTCGCCAAGCTTCGAGCCCGAGACGAGGGCCTGGGACAGGGCCTCGGGGCTCTCGCGGCCGAGAAGCAGCCGGGTCACGGGGTCGTCAGCGGTCAGGTATTCCCGCGACTTCAGCAGCCAGAACTCCAGTTCCAGCTGCTCCAGGGCCGGGTCCACCGGGCTGGGGTCGAGGAGCTGCTTCTCGAGGAGGGGCAGACGGGCGTCGGCGAACTCGGGCAGGCGCTCGGTGCTGGGCAGGGTGCGCTCGCGGGCCGCCCGGACGAGGATCTGGGCGTAGTTGAACAGGTCGGAGGATCCGCCGGAGGCCGACTCCAGCTGGCGGAAGCGCAGGAACTGGTCGGCATAGACCTTCTGGATGGCGGCGATCTCGGACCAGGGGTCGCCGATGCGCGCGGCCAGGGCGGGGTCGGCGGCGACCCGGGCCCGGAGGTCGGCTTCGTCGGCGCGCTTGGCGTCCATCAGGGAGGGGGTGTTGAGCGCGAACTGGCGGCCGAAGAAGACCTTGTAGCCGTTCTCCAGGCCGAAGAGGGAGTCCGTGGCGATGCGGCGGCTTTCGGCGTCGCGGCGCGAGAACTCGATCAGACGGCCGCGGAGCTCGGAACGCTGGAGCTGGCCGACGGGAATGGCGAGGTCGCGCTGGGTCTCGAGCTGGGAGACGGTGAGGAGGCGGTCGGTGGAGCCGGGGTTGCCGGCCACGAAGGTCGCCTCGCCCGGCAGGGGCGCCCGGGCCTTCCAGGCCAGGTGACGGGGCGTGCGGACCGGCTTGCCGTTCTCGTACAGGCGCAGGAAGCCGACATCGAGGGCGTAGCGCGGGAAGTTGAAGTTGTCCGGGTCGCCCCCAAAGAAGGCGGCGCTGAGTTCCGGAGCAAAAACAAGGCGGACGTCGGAATACTTCCGGTAGCGGTAGAGCTTGTGCTGGCCGCCGCGATAGAAGCTGATGACCTGGCAGCGGGTCTGGGGGTCCTGGCCGCAGGTCTCGGTCTCGAGGCGGGCGTAGGCGGCGTTGCGGGCCTTGATGAAGTCACCCCCGGCAAGGCCGCGGGTGGCCGTCGAGATGGTGTCGGACACGTCGGTGATGGACAGAAGGATCTCGGCCTGGACACCCGGGCAGGTCCGCTCCTCGGCCCGCGTCCGGGCCAGGAAGCTGTCCTTCACATAGTCGGCCGAGCCGGAGGACAGGTTCTGGGCGCAGTCGACCACGCAGTGCTGGTTGGTCAGGACCAAGCCGTCGGGCGAGACCAGGGAGGCCGAGCAGCCGCTGGTGAGGCGGACGGAGGCGGCCTGGACGCGATCGAGCCACTTCGGGTCGACCTTGACCCCGAGGGACTGCTCGACCCGGGCGGCGGGGAAGGCGTCAAAGGTCCACATGCCCTCGTCGGCCAGGGCGGCGGCGGGCAGGGAGAGGGCGGCGGCGGCGAGGACGCCAGCGAGCTTGAAGGTCATGTCAGTCATCCGTTCGCGCCCGGTCGGGCGTGCAGGGGGCGTTTCTATCCGTCCGCAGGCCTCGCCGCCACCCCCCGGCCCCCGCGCAGGGTTTCCGGGCTGCAACCTTACCTTCGATTAACGGAGGAGGTGGGATGGTGGGGGCCGGAAGTCCCCTGGGAGCGCCCATGTCCCTGGCCCTGGCCACGCTGATCCACGAATGGCGGAGGTACCTGCCCGCCGTGATCGCGCTTGCCTTCTCGGGGGTGCTGATCCTGGCGCAGGTGGGGCTGATGACGGGCCTGGTCCGGGCGGTGACCGCCACACTGGACCGGAGCCGGGCCGACCTGGTGGTCATGCCCCCGAAAATGGACAGCATGATCGGCTCGGCCTCCCTCGCCCTGCCCAGCAGGGTCGGGCCCCGCCTCTACCTGTCGCCGGATGTCGCGGCGATCGGGGTCTGGGAGATGAACGGTGCGGACTGGCGGAACATTCCCGGACCCGGGCGCGCCCAGCGCCAGCTGTATGTCCGGGTCTTCATGGTGGAGACCGAACCTGATGCGGTCACCCTGCCCCGCGACTTCACGGAAGGCGCCCGCAAGGCCCTGGAGGCGCCCCTCGCCGCGGCCGTCGACCGCTCCGCCCTGGCCAACCTGGGTGTGCAGGTTGGCGATCCCGCCCTGCTGGCGGGTCAGACCGTGATCATCCGGGCCGCGGTGGAGGGTTATGCGAGCGTCGAGGCGCCGACGGTCTTCGTATCCCGAGACACCATGATCCGGCTGGGCCTGATGACCCGCGGGGACCAGACCGGACCGCTTCTCCTGCGGCTGAAGGATCCGGCGGCGGCCGCAAGGGCGCGGGACTTCCTGAACGCCAACTCCGGAGGGGACTACCGGGCCTGGCTGACCCGGGACCTCGCCAAGGCCAATGAAACCGCTTTCCTGCGGGAGCAGATCGTCGGGGTGCTGCTCGGTTTCTCGGTCTTCCTGTCCCTGCTCATCGGCGTGGGCATCACCTCCCAGACCCTGCGCGGGGCGATCGCCTCGAACATCCGGGAGTTCGCCAGTCTGCGGGCCCTGGGCGTCTCAATGGCCTCCCTGAGGGGGGTGGTGGTGGAGTTGTCCTTCTGGGTCGGGATCGCCGGCCTGGCGGCCACGGCGGCGCTGATGGCCGGCGTGCTGGGCCTGGCGGCCCTGCTGCAGGTCTCCGTCGGGCTGACAGCGCCCTTCGTGATCGGGGTCGCGGGCCTCCTGATGGCCATCTCCCTGGTCTCCGGCTTCCTGTCCCTGGGCGCCCTGGCGCGCAGCCAGCCTGCGGAACTCCTGCGATGACGGGGGCCCCGGCGATCCGGTCGGAGGGCCTGACCAAGCGCTACAGGTCCGGCGGGGCCACCCTGACCGTGCTCGACGATGCGGACTTCGCGGCCCGGAGCGGCGAGATCACCCTGGTCATGGGCCCCTCCGGCTCCGGCAAGTCGACCCTGATCGCCGTCCTTTCCGGCCTGCTGCGGCCTGATTCGGGGACGGTCACGGCGCTGGACGTGGACCTCTGGCGCATGAAGCCCGCCGAGATCGACCGCTTCCGCCTGGCGAACTGCGGCTTCATCTTCCAGGGCTTCAACCTGTTCCCCGCCCTGACGGCGCTGGACCAGGTGGCCCAGGTGCTCCGGTTCGCCGGCCGCAGCCCCGGGGAGGCCCGGCGGCAGGCCGAGGCCGCGCTTGACGAGGTGGGCATGACCTCGCGCCTGGGGCTCCGCCCGGCCGAACTGTCGGGGGGCGAGAAGCAGAGGGTGGCGATCGCCCGAGCCCTGGCCAAGCAGCCCCGGCTGATCTTCGCAGACGAGCCGACCTCGGCCCTCGACGGCGAGAACGGCCAGAAGGTGATCTCCCTGCTGCAGAAGGCCGCCCGGGAGCACGACGCAGCGGTGATCTGCGTCACCCACGACCAGAGACTTGAAGCCTGGGCCGATCGGGTCATCCATATCGAGGATGGCCGGATCGCCGGAGCGAAGGGGAAGACACCATGAGCGGCCTGTTGCGCAATCCCCTGGCCTGGGGCCTGGCCCTGCTGCTGGCGGCCGGCGGCGGTTTCGCGGCCTGGCGGAGCCTTGGCGAGGGACAGGCCGCCCCGGCCGCGGCGGCGCCTCCCTCGCCCTACGCGGCGGCGGCCAACGGCAAGGTGGATGTCGAGGGCGGCATGATCCAGGTCGCGGCCCGCCGGGCGGGCATCATCCGCGACGTCATGGTCAACGAGGGCGAAGAGGTGGTCCGCGGCCAGGTCCTGGCCCGCCAGGAGGACGAGGAGCCCAGGCTGGCGGCCGGGCGGGCCTCGGCGGCCCTGGGCGAGGCCCGCGCCCGCATCGGCGCGCTGGAGGTCGCCCTCTCCACGGCCCGGCGCGAGCGCGAGCGGCTGCAGGGCCTGGTGGGATCGAACTTCGTCGCCGGCCAGAAACTGGACCAGGCCGGGGACCAGGTCCGCCAGGCCGAGGCCGACCTTGCGGCCGGCCAGGCGGGGGTGGACACCGCCCGGGCCGCCCTGGCCCAGGCCCAGTACGAACTGGAACTCACCGTGGTGCGCGCACCGGTCGACGGAAGGATTGCCCGCCGGTACGCCAATCCCGGGGCCGGCGCCTCCACCCTGAACGTCTCGACCCTGTTCGACCTGGAACCCAAGGCGCCGCGCATCGTCCGGGTCGAGGTGACCGAGGGCGCCCTGAAGGCGGTGAAGGCCGGCCAGAAGGTGGAGATCAGTCCCGAGGCCGATCCCGCCACGCGCTATCCCGGACAGGTGGCGCGGATCTCCGCTGTGTTCGGCGCCCGGCGCCTGCAGTCTGACGACCCCTCGGAACGCAAGGACGAGCGGGTGGTCGAGGTGGTGGTGACGGCCGAGGGCGCGCCCCTGCTCATCGGCCAGCGCGTCCTGGTCCGCTTCCTGAAGGACGCCCCGGCCAAGCCCGCCTGATCCCGGGCCCGGACCGGATCGCGCCCCAGGCCAGCTTGACGCCCGGCCGCGCCCGCCGCACAACCCGCCGCGAATTCAACTTCGGCAGGGAGCCTTCAGATGGCGGACATCCGGTTTGACGGAAAGGTGGCGATCGTCACGGGCGCGGGCGGCGGTCTTGGTCGCCAGCATGCGCTGGAGCTGGCGCGGCGCGGCGCCAGGGTGGTGGTCAACGACCTGGGCGGCTCCGTGGACGGCTCGGGCGGCTCCTCGGCCGCGGCCGAGGCCGTGGTGGCCGAGATCAAGGCCTTTGGCGGCGAGGCCATCGCCAACGGAAGCTCGGTGACCGACGACGCCGGCGTCGCCAACATGGTCCAGCAGGCCATGGACGCCTGGGGCCGGATCGACATCCTGGTCGCCAACGCCGGCATCCTGCGGGACAAGACCTTCTCCAAGATGGAGATGGCCGACTTCGAGGCGGTCATGAATGTCCACGTCATGGGCTCGGTGAAGCCGGCCAAGGCGGTCTGGGAGATCATGAAGGCCCAGAACTACGGGCGGATCGTGGTGACCACGTCCTCCACCGGCCTCTATGGCAACTTCGGACAGTCGAACTATGGCGCCGCCAAGCTGGCGCTGATCGGCTTCATGAACACGCTGAAGCTCGAGGGCCAGAAGAACAACATCCACGTCAACGCCATCAGCCCGGTGGCCGCCACCCGGATGACCGAGAACCTGATGCCCGCCGAGGTCCTGGCCAAGCTGAAGCCGGAATACGTGACCCCGGCCGTGGTCTACCTGGTCTCGGAAGAGGCTCCCACCGGGGTCGTCATGACCGCCGGCGCGGGCGCCTTCGCCCAGGCCCGGATCTATGAGACCGAGGGCGTCTACCTCGGCGAGGGCGGGCTGTCGGTCGAGGAAGTCCGCGACAACTTCGCCCGCATCACCGACCCCACGGGCCAGCAGGCCTATGTGAACGGCGGCGAGCAGAGCGGGAAGTTCTTCCGCAAGATGCAGGGCGGCTGATCCCGCGGGATGGGCCGGAGTTTCCCCTTGCCCTGAGAGGGGGAACCCGGCCTATCCTCGCGCGACCCGGAAACATCGGGCGCAGTGCGGGGAGTGATCCAGCGTGTCCACAGTGAACCGGGCAACGGCGAACAGCAATCTGAGCCTGCCGGCCACCCTCGCCTTCGCCGCGATCAGCCTTCCCCTCGCCGCCCTCGGACTGTCCGTCGGCGTCCAGCTTCCTCCCTACTTCGCAAGCCAGCTCGGCGTGAGCCTCGCCGTCGTGGGCGGCGCCTTCTTCATAGTGCGTCTGCTGGACATCTGGCTGGACCCGGTGATCGGCCTTGGCATGGACCGCACGCGGACCCGCTTTGGTCGATACAGGGTCTGGATGGTGGCCGGCGCGCCGCTCCTGATCGTTGCGGTCTTCATGCTCTACAATGCGCCCAAGGGCGCCCCGCTGGCCTACCTGGTGATCTGGCTGCTCGCCATGTACCTGGGCCAATCCATCATGGGACTGTCGCACTCCGCCTGGGCGGCGGTCCTGGCCAAGAGCTATGAGCAGAGGTCCCGGATCTTCGGCGTCCTGACCGCCGTAGGCGTGATCGGCTCGCTGACAGCCCTGGCCATCCCGATCCTGCTGGAACAGGGGGGCGCAAAGGACATCAACCCGATCCAGGCCATAGGCTGGTTCGTGATGGCCATGATCCCCATCACCCTCCTGATTGCGGTGATCCCCACCCCGGAGACCATCAGCAAGGACGACGGCGGCCACTTTACACTGGCCGACTACGCCAAGCTGTTCAGCCGCGGAAACGTCATCCGGATCCTGGCGGCAGACTTGTTTATTACCCTGGGGCCGGGCTGGATGGCC
>CAIMLY010000336.1 GCA_903842425.1 uncultured Alphaproteobacteria bacterium
CCACGGTGGTCTTCGAGCGCGGCCCGGCCTGGTGGATGGCCGGACTGGCGGGGGCCATCGTCGCCGCCGCGTGGAACTACGTCACCACCTCCAAGGCCGTCTGGTGAGACTGGACGCCGGCCGGGGCCTCTGGCTGCTGATCCTGGGGCTGACGGCCGTCCGGCTGTGGGCCGCGGCCGTCATCCCGCAGACCGAGGACGAAGCCTACTACCGCCTTTGGTCACAGCACCTGCATCTCGGCTACTACGACCACCCGCCGATGATCGCCTGGTGGATCCGGCTGGGAACCACCCTGGCCGGAGACACGCCGCTGGGCATGCGACTGGCGCCGGTCCTGGGAGCTGCAGCCACGACCTGGCTGACGGCGGACCTCGCCCGGCGACTGGGCGGAAGCGCGCGGACGGCCCTGGTCGCCGCCCTCGCCTACAACGCCATGCTGACCATTGGCGCCGGCGGCATCCTGGCCACCCCGGACGCCCCGGCCATCCTGTTCTGGGCGGCGACCCTGGCCGTGCTGGGACGGATCGGCGCCGGCGGCAGCCCGAAGCTCTGGCTGCTGGCGGGGCTGACCGCCGGGCTGGCCTGTATCTCCAAGTACTCGGCCCTTTTCCTGGCGCCCGGCGTCCTGCTCTGGCTGCTCAGCTCGCCGGAGAACCGCCGGAGGCTTGCCACCCCCTGGCCCTGGAGTGCGGTGGGGGTCGCCGGCCTGGTCTTCGCCACCAACCTGGCGTGGAACGCGACCCACCAATGGCTGACCTTCGAGAAGCAGTTCGGACGGGTCGAGCCCTCCCGGTTCCGGCCGGGCTACCTGGGCGAGTTCCTCAGCACCCAGTTCGTACTCCTGAACCCGCTGCTTGCAGTGCTGGCCGGCGTCGGGGTCTGGGCCGCGGTGCGGGGCCGGGGCCAGGACCGGGGCCGAGTCGGGGGCCTGGACCTGTCCCTGCCCCTGCTGGCCGCCCTGCCCTTCGGTCTCTACCTGTCGCTCCACGCCCTGCATGACCGGGTCCAGGCGCACTGGCCGGCCACGGTCTTCGCCGCCCTCGCCCTGGCCGCAGCAGCGGCGCTTCAGGCCCGCCCCGGTGGCTGGCGGCCGAAGGTGTTCGGGGCTGGCCTTGCTCTGGGCGCCTTCGCCATGGCCGGGACCCTGGCCTGGGCCGGACTGCAGGGTCCGCCGCTCAACGGCCGCACCGACCCGCTCCTCCCCATCCGCGGCTGGCCGCAGTTCGCCGGTGAGGTCGAGGCCGCCCGCATCCGGGCCGGCGCGGAATGGGTGGGGGTTGCGCACTACGGCGCCCTGTCACAGCTGGCCGCCACAGGCCGGATCGGGGCGCCCCTGGTCCACCTGATCGAGCGGGAGCGGTGGCCGGACGCCGCCCCGGCGCCCGTCGAGCGCCCGGGCCTGGTCCTCGACAAGAGCCGGAGACTGTCCCTGGCCGACCTGCAGGCCTGCTTCCGGTCCGTGACCCCAGTGGGCGAGCTTGTCCGGGGGGTCCCGGCCAGCCGGGTCGACCGCTATCCCCTCTTCCGCGTCGAGGGACCGGTCCCCGGCCTGCTCGGCCAGGGCTGTCCCGACGAGCTGGGCAAGAACCGGCGTCGCTGAGCCCTACCGGCCGGTGAATTCGGCCGGGCGCTTTTCAAGGAAGGAGACCATGCCCTCTCGGAAGTCGCGGGTCCGCATCAGCTGCAGGAACTGCAGGTAGACGTGGTGCACATGGTCATTGAAGGTCTCGTTCAGGCCCATGCGCATCAGGCGCTTGGCCGACTGCACCGCCAGTGGCGCGTTGTCGGCGATCTCGCGGGCCATGGCGCGGGCGGCGGTGTGGATCTCCTCGTCCGGGACCACGGCGTTGGTCAGGCCGAGCTCAAGGGACTCTTCCGCCGACAGGGTGCGGCCGGTGAAGATCAGCTCGGCGGCGCGGGCCCACCCCAGCAGGCGCGGCAGGAACCAGGTGCCGCCGGACTCCGGCACGATGCCCCGGCGCACAAAGGCGGCGGCCATCTTGGCGCTGCGGGCCATGATGCGGATGTCGCAGCCCATGGCGGTGTCCATGCCGTAGCCGGCGGCTGAGCCGTTCAGGGCGCAGATGGTCGGCTTGTCCATGGCGAAGAGGACGGTCGGCGGGGTGTTGCGCAGGTCCAGGTTGACCGAGACGTTCTGGCTGGAGGGATCGGAGCCGATCCCCGTGCCGGTGGTGGCGCTGACCAGGTCGAGGCCGGCGCAGAAGGCCTTGCCCGTTCCTGTCAGGATGACCACGCGGACCTCGGGATCCTCGTTCGCCTGCACCAGCAGGGCGGTCAGCTGGTTCAGCATGGGCCCCGAGATGGTGTTGAGCCGGTCAGGCCGGTTCAGGGTCAGGGTCGCAATGCCCTCGGACACCTCGTAGAGGACCTCGTCGGTCCGGTCCTGGATAGCGCTCATGGGTCTCCTCCGTCGTCTTGTGCTCCGGCCACCTAAGGGCGCCGGGGGGCTGGGGGCAACCGCCTCAGCGGCTTCCCACCGAAACGTAGCTGGGCTGGTCGATCGCGATCTGGTCCTCGATCCCCGCCTTGAGGGCGGCGACCAGGCCGGGAGTCTCCACCCCCATCTCACCCCGGCGAAGGCGCTCGCAGAGCTCGGCGTTCAGGGCCTTTATGTCGCCCTCCACGCCCAGCAGGGCGGAGAGCCGCGCCACAGCAGCGGCCTCGGCGGCCGGTCCCTGGACCAGCTCGCGCTTGACGGCGTTGAGGGCGTTGACCGCCACCCGAGAGAGGAAGGCGTCGCGGGGGTTCAGCTGGGGGCGAATGGACTCCACCCAGCCCGCCACCGCCTCGATGAGTTCGTCCGCCCGGGGATGCTCGATCACAGGCCCGCCTCCAGAAGGTTCACCAGGTCGATCTCGGTCTCGGACACCCGGCGGCCGATCATCGGGCGCTCCACCGAGTTTGTCGCGCCCGTCGCATAGCTGGAGTACATCATCAGGCACATGATCCCCCACTTCAGGGACCCCAGGGCCTGCCAGAAGAGGACCCGGGACAGGGGGATCTCCACGCCGCCCGCCTCGATGTAGCCTTCCAGCAGGTCCTGGTAGTCGCCGAAGCCGCCGACCGGCCGGTCCGCCCGGCCGAAGCGCCAGGAATTGACGCACAGCCAGCCCAGGTCCTCCGCCGGGTCGCCGACGTGGGCCAGCTCCCAGTCGAGGACCGCGGCCACCCCGCGATCCGGATCAAACATCATGTTCCCGTTCCGGAAGTCCCCATGCAGGACGACGTTGGGCAGGGGCGGGGGCAGGTTCCGGCGCAGGTGCTGGAGGGCCAGCTCCAGGATCGGCCGCTCGGCGCCGGAGGACCGGTAGATGGCCTCGTACCGGTCCAGCTCGCCCCGGGCGTCCGCGGTCGTCAGGGGCGTGGCGCCCAGGGGGATGGTGTGGATCCGGGCGAGGATCTGGCCGCACTGGCGGGCGAGGTGCGGGCGCACCCCGTCGAATCGCGGGTCGGCGACGATCTTGCGCCCGAGGGTCTCACCGGCAATGAAGCCTGTGATGTGCCCCTCGCCCAGCCCGTCCTCGGGCTCGCACAGGCGGACCAGGGGGGCGACCGGCGCACCGGCATGGCCGGCGGCATGGATCAGGGCGGCCTCCGCGGCCATGGAGGCCGACCGGGAGGTCTCCGGGTCCATGGGGACCGCCCGGCGGCGCAGGATCAGCGGCTGGGGCTCGCCGCCGCCCACCAGGGTGAAGGCCCAGGTCTCCATACTGGCCCCGCCCGTGAGGCGCTGGGCCTTCTCGACCCCGGTTCCGCCGAGTTTCGGCGCCAGGGCGGCGAGGGCTGAGGGAATATCGACTTCCATGACGTAGGGGCGCCTCAGGAGAGTTGCGGACTTGACGATCTGCCCGCCCAAGGATGGGCTTGTAAATCGCCAACATCAATCGACACGGCGCAAGACCGGCTGACCGAAGGGAAACGTCATGGACTTCAACCTGCCCCCCGAACTCGTTGCTTACCTTGGGGAACTCGACGAATTCATCGAGCGCGTGATCAAGCCGCTCGAGCGCAAGGACGACAACATCCGCTTCTTCGACCACCGCCGGGAGTGGGCGCGGACCGACTGGGACCGCGGCGGCCTTCCGCGCCATGAGTGGGAGGACCTGCTGGGCCAGGCCCGCAAGCTCGCCGATGAGGCCGGGCACCTGCGCTTCGCCTGGCCCACCGAGATGGGCGGCAAGGGCGGTACCAACCTGGCCATGGCCGTGATCCGCGAGCACCTGGCCGCCAAGGGCCTGGGCC
>CAIMLY010000337.1 GCA_903842425.1 uncultured Alphaproteobacteria bacterium
CAGGCCCCCTGCCCCGCATAGTCCTCAGGGAACCATCGGCCGCCCATCAGGGGCCAGTCGGTCAGGACGTAGCCGGCGTCATTGCCCGCCACCAGCGCACCGAGCAGGATCTGGAGGTACACCAGGACCGCGAACCCCAGGGCAATCCGGGGCCAGGGACCGCGGGGTGCGCGGCGGCTTGGCCCGTTCCAGGCCTCCAGGCCGGTCCAGAGCAGCGCGGCGAGCAGGAAGAAGGCCATGCCCAGGTGGGTCATGAGGCGCTCCGGGGCGACCGACACCCTCTCGCTCAGGCCGCTCGCGACCATCCACCAGCCGATGACGCCCTGAAGGCCGCCGAGCGCCAGCAGCGCCCAGCACCGGCCGACAAGCCTCTGCGGAATCTGGCGGCGAAAGAGGAAGACGGCGAAGGGGACGGCGAACACCAGGCCGACAAGCCGCCCCAGGAACCGGTGTCCCCACTCCCACCAGTAGATGACCTTGAAGGCCTCGAGCGACATGCCCCGGTTGACCTGCTGGTACTGGGGGATGGCCTGGTAGCGCTGGAACTCCTCGGCCCAGTGGGCGTCGGAGAGGGGCGGTATGGATCCCGTGACCGGACGCCACTCGGTGATGGAGAGGCCTGAGCCTGTCAGCCGGGTCGCCCCGCCGACGATCACCATGGCCAGCACAAGGGCGGCGACGCAGAACAGCCAGACCGCGACGGGCCGGGACCGGTCAGGAGCAAGCAAGGGACTCATGCCTCCCTGCTAGCCTCGCCGGAGCGGTTCGTCCATCTTTCGATGACGGCGCACGCTGCGCGGGATATAGCCCCGGAATGAGCCCCCGCCTGCGCAGCTTCATCGGATCCGTGGCGATCCTCGTCTTCCTCGCCGGATATGTCTGGGCGGCGACAGCCATCGCCGACAGGCTGCCGGACGACATGCGGATCAAGCTGGTGTTCTTTGCCGTCGCCGGCCTGGGCTGGGGGATCCCCATCCTGCCCCTGATGAGCTGGATGAACAGGGGCCGGTAGGCCGATGGTCGGAGCGGCGGGATTCGAACCCACGACCCCTTGACCCCCAGTCAAGTGCGCTACCAGGCTGCGCTACGCTCCGACATCGGCGAGCGGTCCTTCTAGCGGCTTGCGCCCGACGGGCAAGCCTTTTCGACTTCAGGACGACAGCAGGGCGTCCAGCCGCATCTTCACCGCCAGCAGGTCCTCGCGCGCCGCGGCCAGGCGCCGCAGGCCCTCCTCGGCGCCGCGGGTTGACGCGGCGGCCGGGACCGCCTCCGGGGCGGTTTCCGTAGGCGGGGGCCTGGGCGGGGCCTCTGCAGGTCGAATGGGTTCAGGACCCGCGGCCAGGGCGGCAAGCCCGCGGACCCCCTCGCTGCGGCTCAGCTGCTGGACGTCGCGGATCGATCGACCCTGGTCATGCAGCAGGATCCGCAGGGCCCTCAGGAGCGCCACGTCCTGGGGGCGGTAGAACCGCCGCCCGCCAGCCCGCTTCATCGGGCGGATGACCGAGAACCGGGTCTCCCAGAACCGCAGGACGTGGGGAGCGACCCCCACCTCCTCGGCGGCCTCGGAGATCGTCCGGAAAGCTTCGGGTCCCTTGGCCACGGACTACTTCGAGAGGGCGCGGTCGATCCGCGCCTTCATCACCTGGCTGGCGCGGAAACCGATGACCCTGCGGGGTTCGATCGCGGCGGGCGCGCCGGTCTTGGGGTTGCGACCCATGCGCGCACGCTTGGCGCGGACCTGGAAGACGCCGAACCCCGAAAGCTTCACCTGCTCGCCCCGCTCGAGGGCCTGGGCGGTCAGCTCGAGAGTGCGCTCCACGAGCTCGGCGCAGTCCTGGCGGGTCAGGCCCACCTCCTCATGGACGGCCTCGGCAAGATCCGCCCGGGTGACTGTGGATCCGTTCATCGCCTTGGTTCCCGACGAGGTGAGTCGATAGGCCGGGAAAAACCGGCCGTTCGCCAGATAAGCCTTTCAAGTCAGGCCCATCAAGCCCGATGTTAACGATTGGGCCGGGGTTCAGAGCCGGACGGTGCAGGCGCCCCAGGTCAGGCCGCCCCCCATGGCTTCCATGAGGAGCAGTTGCCCAGGCCGGATCCGGCCGTCGGCAATGCCCTGCGCCAGGGCCAGGGGGATGGAGGCGGCCGAGGTGTTGGCATGCTCCGCCACGGTCGAGATGACCTTGGACTCATCCAGG
>CAIMLY010000338.1 GCA_903842425.1 uncultured Alphaproteobacteria bacterium
CCGCAGGGGCCCCGAATGGCAAGGCTGTCCGAAAGGGTCGTCCGAGCCACCGCTTGACCTGTGACGCCCGGGCCTGTTGAAGCAGGCGCCTGAGACGGAGACTGGCCATGACGAAGAGCCCCAAGGACTGGAAGCCCCAGACCCGACTGGTGCGCGGCGGCATGGCGCGCTCGCCCCATGGCGAGATCTCCGAAGCCCTCTACCTGACCCAGAGCTTCGCCTACGACAGCGCCGCGGCGGCCGACCGGCGCTTCTCCGGCGAGGATCCGGGCTTCATCTACCAGCGCTTCGGGAACCCGACGACGCAGATGTTCGAGGAGCGCCTGGCCCTGCTGGAGGGCGCCGAGGTCTGCCGGGCGACCGCCTCGGGCATGTCCGCCGTCCATGTGGCCCTGCAGGGCCTGGTGCGGGCGGGCGACCACGTTGTGGCCGGCCGGGCCCTGTTCGGCTCCTGCCGCTGGATCCTGTCGCAGTGGATGCCGCGCTTCGGGGTGGAGGTGACCTTCGTCGACGCCACGGACCCGGCGGCCTGGGCCGCGGCGGGGCGGCCGAACACCCGCGCCTTCCTTGTGGAGAGCCCCGCCAATCCGCTTCTGGAGGTGACCCCCATCGCCGAGGTGGCCGAGATCGCCCACCAGGCCGGCGCCCGGCTGGTGGTGGACAATGTCTTCGCCACCCCGGTCTTCCAGAAGCCGCTGGAACTGGGCGCGGACATCGTCGTCTATTCGGCGACCAAGCACATCGACGGCCAGGGCCGGGTGCTGGGCGGCGCCATCCTGGGCGGGGCGGACCTGATGGCCGAGGCGTACCGCGACATCCTGCGGCACACCGGGCCAGCCCTGTCGCCCTTCAACTCCTGGGTGCTGCTCAAGGGCCTGGAGACACTGGACCTTCGTGTTCGTCGCCAGGCCGACAACGCCACGACGGTGACGGAGTCTCTGGCCAGCCATCCGGCGGTGCGCCGGGTGGTCTTCCCGGGGCGGGCTGACCATCCGCAGGCCGATCTCATCTCGCGCCAGATGACCGGTCCGGGCAATGTCGTGGCCTTCGACCTGGGCGACCGCGCCCGGGCCTGGGCCTTCCTGGACGCCCTGGAGATCGTCGACATCTCCAACAACCTGGGCGACGCCAAGTCCATGGCGACCCATCCCAGCACCACGACCCACCGTTCGATGTCGGAGTCCGAGCGGCTGGAGATCGGCCTCACCGAGGGGTGGGTGCGGATGAGCGTCGGCCTGGAGGACGCCGAGGACCTGGCCGAGGACGTGGTCCAGGCCCTCGACCGGGTCTGACCCCCCGGGCTCAGAAGATCCCGTAGCCGCCGTCGATCAGGAAGCTGTCGCCAGTGTGGAAGGCCGAGGCGTCCGAGGACAGGTAGACGGCGATGCCGCCGAAGTCCGCCGGCTGGCCCCAGCGACGCGCAGGCACGCGGCGGATCACCGCATCGTTGAACTTGTCATTGCCCTGGGCGCCGGCGGTCATGTCGGTGGCGATCCAGCCGGGCAGGACGGCGTTGGCGCGCACGCCATAGCGGGCATGCTCCACGGCGATGGCCCGGATCATGGAGATCACCGCACCCTTGGTAGCGGCGTAGGCCTCGTTGCGCGGGGCGCCGTCGTAGGCCGATAGGGAGGAGATCACCACCAGGGAGCCGCCCGCCCTGTCGCCGCCATCGGCACGCTCGACCATGTGCTTGCAGGCTTCCCGGAAGGTGAAGAACACCCCGTCCAGGTTGACCGCCAGCACCCGGCGGTAGGTCTCGGTCGGGAAGTCGGCGAAGGAAGAGGCGCCGCCGCCGATGCCGGCGTTGGCGACCACGGTGTCGATCCGGCCCATCTGGCGGACCGCCTCAGCCATGCCCTCGCGCACCGCGGTCTCATCAGCGACGTCGACGACCTGGGTCAGGACCCGGACGCCGGCATCCTTCAGGGCCTCGGCGGCGGCGGTGTTCTTCTTGCCGTTGGAGCCCCAGATGACCACGTCCGCCCCGGCCTGGGCCAGGGCCTCGACCATGCCGAAGCCGATGCCGCCATTACCGCCGGTGACCAGGGCCACCTTTCCCGTCAGATCAAAAGGCCGATAGGCCATGGGTCATCCTCCCGTTGTGTGTCGGGAATGAAGGACCGCACGGGGGCGGCGGGCGTCAAGCCGGATCAGCGGCCGGGGGACGGAAATTCGAGCTGGCGGACGTCGTAGCCGGGGGCGTCGGCGGCAATGGCCGGGATGGAGGCGGCGACGAGGGCAGGAAAAGGGGCGGAAGGGTTCATGGATGTCTTCCCTTCCGCCCCAGGTCGGCGCTCCGGATCGGGTCAGGAGGACCCTAGCCGGGAAGGCCCGGCTGGCTCACCCTGCCGGCGCCGGAGATGTTCTGCTCCAGCTGGGCCGGCCGGCGGGTCAGTTCCACCTCGCCAATCCCCGACACGTCGATCTTCGCAGAGGACTTGGGGCCGAGGGTGGCCTTGCCGGCGCCGGAGAGATCGACTTCGGCCTCCTCCAGCTCCAGGGCGGCGAGGTTCGCCGCGCCGGTCCCCGAGATGCCCAGGATCGCCTTGCGGGCCTTGCCCGTGGCCGTGACCCTTCCGGCGCCGCTGAGGCTGATCTCGAGGGTGTCCTGGTCATATCCGGTGATCTTGAGGTCCTGGACGCCGCCCATGTCGAAATGGGTGACTCCCGGAGCCTCGACGACCACCTTCAACGCCCCGCCCTTCCAGCGGCCGCCGTCGAAGTCGATCCGGCCGTCCTTGACCGTGATCCGGTCAAGCAGGGCGGCGGGTCCTTCCAGGCTGACGCTGGCGGCGGGCCCCTGGACGTAGGTGACGTCGGCGAAGGCGTCGATTTCCAGTGTGTCGGTCCCGTCCCAGGCCAGCTTGCGTGTGGTGCGGGGCCCGGCGTCGCCGAGGATGATCTCGGGTCCGTCTTCGGACTCGATCTGGATCTCCATCTCCCGGGCGAACTGGGAGAACCTGTCGTGCAGGCCCTTGGGGCCCCCGGCCAGGCCTATGGCCGCAGAAAGGGCGCCGATGCAGAGAACGAACCCTGCGGCGGCGATGATGGCGAGGGTGCGGATCATTTGCGGACCTCCCCGCCCTCGAGGGCGGGCTTGAGAAGCTTCAGGTGAAGGCGGCCGTACCAGACCAGGGCGTTGACCAGGCCGATGGTGACCAGGGCGGTCAGGGCGCCCAGCGAGACCGAGCCGGCCATGACCCCGAGGCCTGCGAGCATGGCGGCGCCAACGTCCCGTGCGGCGCCGGCGAAGGCGCCGATCACGAAGAAGAAGGCGCCCGCGCCGAAGCCCACCGCGGAGGTGATGCCAAAGCCCAGCAGCGTGCCGAGGATGGGCAGGAGGATGGGCAGCAGGATCACGACGTCGAGGACGCCAAGGCCCAGTACGGCGAAGATGGCGTTGGCCGCCGCCGAGGGATTGCGTTCGGCCTCCCAGCGCTTCAGGCCGGCCTCGGCCTTCAGCTCCCGCGCGAGGCGGGAAGGATCGCCGAGGCCTGCTGCGACATCGGCCTCACTTCGGCCGGCGGCGACGCCCTCGTCGAAGTGGGCGGCGTAGTCCGCCACGAAGTCCTCGATGGTTTCCGGCGGCAGGCCGGCGAGACCGGTCCTCAACCGGCCCAGGAAGAGCTCTCGGCTCATTTTTCGTCTCCAAGGATGTCACCGACGGCGGCGGAGAAGGACGTCCACTCCGCCTTCTGGGCGGCGAGGCTGGTCCGACCCGCAGGGGTCAGGCGGTAGTATTTGCGGGGGGGGCCGGCGGGGCTTTCGACCAGGTAGGTGTCGACCAGTCCATCGGACTGCATCCGGCGCATGAGGGGGTAGATCGTGCCTTCGCCCATGTCGATCGCAGCCGCGAGGCGGGCGGCGATGTCATAGGCGTAGGCGTCGGCGCGGGAGAGCAGGGCCAGGACGCAGAGCTCCAGGACCCCTCTCTTCAGCTGAACCTGTACGGCTTCGGGCAAGACATTCGTCTCCTTCTGATAAGGAGGTGTCTATCGCAAGGTATCTGTCGTTGCAAGGTACCTTTTTCGAAAAGGTACCTTGCGTCGTCAGGTTGCGGTCCAGCCGCCATCCACGGAGAGGGCCGCCCCGGTGGCGGAGGCCCCGACATCCGAGGCGAGGTAGAGCAGCATGCCCGCCAGGTGTTCATACTCGACGAACTTCTTGGTGGGCTGGGCGGCGAGGATGACGTCCTCCATCACCCGGTCCTCGGGAATGCCACGGGTCTTGGCCTGGTCGACGATCTGGGCCTCGATGAGGGGGGTCTTCACATAGCCGGGGCAGATGGCGTTGGCCGTGATCCCCGTCCTGGCCAGCTCCACCGCCAGGCCCTTGGTGAAGCCCACCACCCCGAACTTGGCCGCCACGTAGGGCGCCTTGAAGGGCGAGGCGACGAGGCCGTGGGCCGAGGCGATGTTGATGATCCGGCCCCTGCCCTGCGCCTTCATGACGGGAATCGCGGCGCGGCTGGCATGGAAGGTGGAGGTCAGGATCACGGCGATCAGGGCGTCCCACTTCTCTTCCGGGAACTCGTCCACCGCCGCCACGTGCTGGATGCCGGCGTTGTTGACCAGGATGTCCAGCCTCCCGAATTCGCGCACGGCGTAGGCGATCAGGTCCTTGATCTCCTCGGGCCGGGTCATGTCGGCGGGATGGTAGCGGACCGCCGCGTTGGTCCGGGCCTGCAGGGCCTGGCGGTCGGCTTCGATCTTCGCCGGATCACCCAGGCCGTTGAGGACGACATTGACCCCCTGCTCGGCCAGGGCCGCTGCAAGGGCCTGGCCGATCCCGCTGGTCGAGCCGGTGATCACCGCCACATGGCCTTCAAGCTTGTAGTCGACGGCCATGGGCCTACTCCTTGTCGGCGCCGGCGGGCGCGGGTTGGGGCCGGGAAAAGACCCAGAGATCGGCCGAGGACTCCCCGGCCAGGAAACGGTAGCCGTCGCGGTCGAAGGCCCTGAGGTCGTCTGCGCGCTCGATCCGGTTGTCGATGGCGTAGCGGGCCAGGAGCCCCCTCGCCCGCTTGGCGAAGAAGCTGATGATCCGCGACTGGCCGTCCTTCTCCTCCAGGAACCGAATATCCACGACCCGGGCGCCAAGGGCCCTGCGGTCCACGGCCGAGGCATATTCCTGCGAGGCGGCGTTGACGATGACCGGGTCGGCGTGGCCGGCGAGGTCGGCGGCCAGGGCCTTGCCCAGTCGGTCGCCCCAGAAGCTGTAGAGGGTCTTGCCGCGCCGGGTCCGGAGGGGCGACCCCATCTCCAGCCGGTAGGGCTGGATGCCGTCGAGGGGCCTCAGCACGCCATAGAGGCCCGAGAGGATGCGGACATGGTCCTGGGCCCAGGCCAGGGCCCCGGCGCCAAGCTCCCGGGCCTTCAGGCCGGCATAGACATCACCGTTGAAGGCAAAGGCCGCCTGCAGCGCGCCGTCGGCCTCGGGGTCAAAGGCCTGGAAGCGCTCGCGATTCAGGACCGCCAGCTTTTCCGACAGGTCCATCAGGGATCGGATCTGGGCCACCGACAGCCTGCGGGTGGAGGCGGCGAGCTGGGCGGTGTCGGCCTCCAGGACCGGACGCGTCAGGGGCGCCGGGACCGGAGGCGGCGCGAAGTTCATCGCCTTGGCGGGGGAAAGGAGGATCAGCATGGTGCGACTCTCAGAATAGCACGCGAGGGTTCAGGATGCGGCCCGGATCGAGGGCCGTGCGGATGGCGGACAAGAGGGCGATCTCAGCCGGGTCCTTCTGGCGCCGGGCCTCATCGGCCTTCATGACGCCCAGGCCGTGCTCGGCGGAGACCGATCCCCCCAGGGCGATGGCGATGTCGTGGACCCGGGCCTGGCCCTCGGCCCGGCGGGCGAGATGGGGCGCATCGTCCGCGCCCTCGGGCCGCAGGACGTCGAAGTGGATGTTGCCGTCGCCGACGTGGCCAAAGGCGCTGATCCGGCAGCCCGGCGCGAAGGCGGACATGGCCTCGGAGGCCTCCTGGATGAAGCGCGGGACCTGGCTGACCGGAACCGAGATGTCGTGCTTCCAGGTCGCCCCTTCGGATTTCTGGGCGGCGGACTGGTTCTCGCGCAGGGACCAGAAGGCCGACGCCTGGGCCTCGCCCGAAGCAATCACCGCCTCACCGATGACGCCCGCTCTGGACGCCTCGGTCAGCAGGGTCTCCATCACCCGGCCAGCCCCGGCCGGATCCGGTGAGGCGATCTCCAGGAGGACCCGCCAGGGCGGGGCGCCAGGCAGGGGGTCCCGCTGGCCGGGAATGTTGCGGAGGGCGAAGTCGACGCCCTGCCGGGCCATGAGCTCGAAGGCCTCGAGGCCGGCGTCGGCGCTCCGCCGGGCCCGGGACAGGAGGTCAAGGGCGGCGTCCGGGGTCTCCAGCCCGACCATGGCCACCGCCCGGCCGGCGGGCCTTGGGAAGAGCTTGACGCTGGCGGCGGTGATGACGCCCAGGGTGCCCTCGGCGCCGGACAGGAGCCCCTTCAGGTCGTACCCGGTGTTGTCCTTGCGCAGGCGACGCAGGCCGCCCCAGACCTCGCCGTTGGGCAGCACGGCCTCCAGGCCCAGGACGAGGTCGCGCGCCGTACCGAAGCGAAGCACGGCGACGCCGCCGGCGTTGGTCGAGACCACGCCGCCCAGGGTGGCCGTCCCCTCCGAGGCCAGGCTCAGGGGAAACCGGCGACCGGCGGCTTCCGCCGCCCCCTGCACCTCAGCCAGGGTGACGCCAGCCTCGGCGACCAGCACGTCATCGACGGGATCCACGTCGCGGACGGTGCGCATCCGGCGGGTGGACAACAGGATCTCGCCCTGGGGGATCTGGCCGCCGACCAGCCCGGTGTTCCCGCCCTGGACCGTGAGGGCTGCGCCCTCCGCGGCGCAGAGCCCAACGATGGCGGCGGTCTCCGCAGTCGAGGCGGGCGAGAGCATCAGCGGCGTCGCACCGCTCCACCGGTCCCGCCACTCCACCAGCCGGGGGGCGAGGATCTCCGGGTCGTCCGTCCAGCCTGACGGCCCGACCAGGGCCTTGAGCCGGTTCAGGAGGGCGTCGGAGGGCGAGACGATCATGCGGGGGAAGTTAGGCGCTCGGCGACCCGGAAGCCAGAGCGCGCCGCTCAGCCAATGGCGCCCGCCGCCCGGCGCAGGCGGTCATTGATCGCCTCACCCAGCCCGGCCTCGGGAATCGGCGCCACGGCGATCCCCGAAGCGCCCCGGTCGTCGGCCGCCCGCAGGAAGGTGAAGAGGTTCGCGGCCGCCTCCGCAAGGTCCCCCGAAGGACTGAGGTTGAGGACATCCGGACCTTCCGCGGCGGGTCCGAAGGCCAGGAAGACCTCACCCGGCCGCGGCCCTTCGGCCTCCAGGCGGACGGGGGCGTCCGGCGCGTAGTGGCGGGTGAGCCGGCCGGGCGAGCGACGGGCGTCGGCCTCGGCGTCGGCGAGCGGGCCGACCAGGGCCTCCACCTGCTCCCGGGTGACCTGCCCGGGGCGCAGCAGGCGCGGCGTCTCCAGAAGGGCCACCACCGTGGACTCCAGGCCGACCTCGCAGGCGCCGCCGTCCAGGGCGACCGACGCGGCGTCGCCGGTCTCGGCCAAGGCTGCGGAGAAGGTGGTCGGGCTGGGCCGTCCTGACCGGTTGGCCGAGGACGCGGCGACAGGCCCCCCGAACGCCTTGAGCACCTGGCGGGCCAGGGGATGGGCGGGGACCCGCACCGCCACCGTGTCCAGGCCGGCCCGGGCCAGGTCGCAGACGCGCCCGCCGGGCTGGACCGGCAGGACCAGGGTCAGGGGACCCGGCCAGAAGGCCGCGGCCAGGATCTCGGCCTCGGGGCTGAACACCGCGACCTGACGGGCAGCCTCCACATCAGCGACATGGGCAATGAGGGGATTGAAGGCGGGTCGGCCCTTCGCGGCGTAGATCGCCGCCACGGCCTGCGGGTTCCCCGCGTCAGCAGCAAGGCCGTAGACGGTCTCGGTCGGAAAAAGGACCAGCCGGCCCTCGCGCAGGGCCGAGGCCGCCGCTTCCGGCGATCCTCCCTGCGCCACGGCCCCTAGAACTTCTGGCCGAAGCTCAGGCCAAGGGTTCGCGGCCGGATCGGCACCGAGTAGGTCCGCCCCCCGCAAACCGTCGCCGTGCACTGGGCGTAGCGGTACTTGTCCCCGACCTCGTCGAACAGGTTGCTCACCGTCAGCTCGACCCGCCAGTTGGCGCGGGCGAGCCCGGCGGCGATGTCCACCGAGCCAAAGGCGTCCTGCTGGCCAAGGATCCCCCGCTCCTCCAGCCGGAGGTCCGGCCAGGCTTCTCCCTGGTACACGCCGACCGCCTGGACGTGGGCGTCGAAGCCCGACAGGTCGAACTCATAGCGGACCCGGGCGTTGGCCTTGAGCTTCGGCGTCACGGGCAGGGCGGTCCCGGAGGGCGCCTGGGGATCGGCGCAGGTCTTGACCGGCTTGCCCTGGGCGTCTGTCGTGCCGCAGTAGGCCTGGGTCAGGTAGGCGTCGGTATAGGAGGCGCCGCCCGTCAGGGTCAGGCCCTGGACGGGCGCCGCCCAGCTGACCTCGGTCTCGGCGCCCTTGATCTCCGCCTGGCCGGCGTTGAGGATCTGGGTGAAGGAATTGGCCCCCAGGAAGGAGAACTGGAAATCCTTCCAGGTCTCGAAGAAGACGGCCCCATTCCACCGGACGGTGTTGTCGGCCCACTCCGTCTTCCAGCCCAACTCGTAGTTGTAGAGATAGTCAGCCTCGTAGGGCGCGAGGGTTGCACGCCGGTTGATGCCGCCCGGACGGAAGCCCTGCGAGTAGGTGGCGTAGACCAGCTTGTCGTCGCTCAACTTGTAGTTGAGGTTGACCTTGTAGATCTGGCCCGTCTCCTTAACCCGCTTGTCGAGGTTGGTGCAGGGTGATCGGCCGACCTTGCCAGGGGCGAAGCAGGCCGCTTCACCGGTGCGTGACGAATAGCCGTCGCTGAAGCCGAAGAAGCCCTCGAGGGAGTTGTCGGTCTTGAACGCGCGCATCCCCAGGGTCAGGGTCAGCTGGTTTGTCAGGTCGATGTAGGCCTCGCCGAAGGCGGCGTAGTCCCGGTCGATGCGCATCTGCTCGGTCAGCCACAGGGTGTCCGGCCAGCCCGTGACGGTGATGTCCGGGCCGATCCCGGTGATCTGGTAGTTCTGCTCGATGAAATGGGTCTGGCGCTGCTGGAAGGCGCCGACCACGAAGCGGACTCGCTGGTCCTGCGGCGAGGAGAGGCGGATTTCGTTGGAAACCCGGGTGAAGTGGTCCCGCCCGGTGATCCGCTGCGTGGGATCGATGACATTGCCCGCCGCGTCAGTGATGTAGGCGCCCGACCCGAACAGGGTGTCGTAGAAGAAGGAATAGTCGGTGTAGTCCGACTGGGTATCGATCCGGCGGTCCATGTAGGCGCTGGAGACGACCAGGTCGAAGTCGGCGATCCGGCCCTCCACCGCCAGGGCCGCCTGGTGCCAGCGGTCATGGCCGGATTCCGGCAGGTAGTGGGTGACCTTCATCGGCCCCTGGGTCCTGTCGTAGCCGAAGATGCCGTCGGCGCGGGTGTCCTGGCTCATGAAGGTTGGCCGGATCGTCCAGCTCTCGTTCAGGTCCACGAGGCCGGCGATGCGGACGCCCCAGGTGTCGACCTCGTTGTAGTCGTCCTTGGCGCGGGCGTTGTTGTTGATGGTCACGCCCGACGTCGGGTAGGTCCGCGTGCCCTTCACATTGTCGATGTAGCCGCCGTCGTGAGTGTTCCACGCGACGAGGCGGACAGCCATCCGGTCGTTGAGCGGGATGTTGACCATGCCCTCAAGGGAATAGCCGGGCCCACCATCGCTGACGGTGTTGGCGCCGACGTCGTAGGCGGCCGCAAAGCCGGAGGGATCGGCCGGGTTGGTGACGATCTTGATGGTCCCGGCCTGCGAGCTGGCCCCGTAGAGGGTCCCCTGAGGCCCGGCCAGGGCCTCGACCCGGGCCACGTCATAGACATGCAGGTCCAGGGCGCCGCCGATGGAGGTGATGGGCTGCTCGTCGAGATAGGTCCCGACGCTGGGCATGGACCCTGAGTGGTTGCCGTCGCCGCCCGAGGCCACGCCGCGCATGTAGACCGTGGAGAAGCCGGGAGCAGAGCTCTGGTAGGCCACGCTGGGCAGGAACTTCACGTAGTCGTCGAAGCCCTGGACCTGGAGCTCCTCGAGCTTGCGGGTGGAGAGGGCCGTCACCGCGACGGGTACGTCCTGGATGTTCTCCGCCCGCTTCTGCGCGGTCACGACCAGTTCCTCGACAGAGGCCGCCTCGTCCTCCGCCGCGAAGGCCGAGGGCGCGCCCGCCAGCATGGTGGAGGCGAGGAGGAGAGCGGTCAGGCGGGCGCGGGGCATCGGGCGGGTCATGAAAAAGGTTCCGGTCCTGTTGTCAGACGGTCACGAATCGTCTCGTCCACTAACCTGCCCCAGACCCCGGGCTGTCAATCTCGGGAATGACCACATGGTCAATCCTGTGGCGCCGGCGCCTCAGGATAGGTGTCCAGGACGGGTCCGAGGGCGGCCTTCAGCGGGTCGAGCCAGGGATCGAATCGCCGCCACTGGTCGAGGCCCTCCGTGAAGATGGGGCGCCGCACCTGCTCGGAGCTGGCCGTCCGCACGGCGCGGTCATTCTCGTAGAACCTCAGGCAGGCGGGGTCGAAGTCCAGGCCGCTGTAGGCCAGCAGGCTCCGGACCTCAGCCTCGGGGTCGGCCACCATGCGCTCGTAGACCACACGGTGAACTTGGCCCGGCAGCACCGCATCGAAGTGCGCCATCAGGGCCACATAATCGGTGTAGTATCGGCCCAGGTCGGTGAGGTCATAGGTGAAGGCCTGGCCGCGGGCGAAGTGCTGCTTGAAGCCCGAGAAGCAGCATCCCAGGGGATGGCGGCGCGCGTCGATGATCTTGGCCCGGGGCAGGATCAGCCGGATCAGGCCGACATGGGCGAAGTTGTTGGGCATCTTGTCGATGAAGAACGGACGGCCGGTCTTCCGCTGGGGCGCGGTCCGGGCCAGGTATTCCTCGCCCAGGGCCCGGCAGGCCTTCGCGTCCAGGTCGCCGAGAATCTCGGGATAGGCCGAGTCCTGGTCCCGCCGGGTGCGGCCTCCCAGCCGCTTGGCGAGGGCCGGCAGGTCCGGTAGCTCCATCGTGCCTTCCACGAGGGGATGGCTGGCGAGGACCTGCTCCACCAGGGTGGACCCCGACCGGGGCAGGCCGAGGATGAAGATTGGGTCGGGCGAAGGACAGCCCCAGTCCCGGCGCGACTCCCAGAACCCGGGCGTGAAGAGGGCGCGGGACCTCAGCACGTGCCTGTGGGTTTCGTCTGGATCATAGTCCAGGCCCGCCCGCCGGAGGGCGTTGCCCCGGCTGTAGGCGACGAAGGCCTCTTCGTCCCGCCCTGCGTCCTCGAGGGCCTTGCCAAGGGCGAAGTCCAGGTGAAACCGGTCCTCGTCGGAGAGCTCGCCCCCGGCCAGGGCGGCGTGCATGGCGTCCAGGTCGCCCGGGGCGAAACGGACGGTCTTGAGGTTGGCCAGGCTCCACCAGGCCTCACCCATCCCGGGGGCGAGGGCCAGGGCGCGCCGGTAGGCGGCCACCGCGTCATCCTGCCGGCCCACCGTCTTGAGGGCGTGGCCATAGCTCATCCAGCCCTTGGGCTGGACCGGGAAGTCGGCGAGCAGGCGCTCGAAGACGAGGATGGCCCGTTCGTACTCGCCCAACTGCGCGAGGGACGCGGCCTGCAGGTTCCGGTAGCCAGGGTGTCGGGGGTCGGCCTTCAGAAGGACCTCCGTCTCGGCCAGGGCCTCCGCTGCACGGGTCTGTCGGTAGAGGGCCACCGCCAGGTTGTGCCGCGCTGGAATGAAACCGGGCGTCAGTTCGAGACAGCGCCGGAGCAGGGCCTCGGCGTCCTCGTAGCGGCCCAGCCGCGTGGCCGTCTCGGCCAGCATGCGCAGGGCCGGCGGATCGTCGGCCCGGGTCTTCAGGCCGTCACGCAGCAGGTGCTCGGCCACGGCCAGTCGTCCCTCGTTGAGGGCTGCGCCGGCCTCGAGAAGCGTGGGGTCGCGGGTGGCCGCGCTCAGGCTGCGGGCCTCGGCACGCTCAGCCGCCGCCGTATGGCCCAGAAGGCGGTGCTGGACCGAGAGCGCCGTCCAGCCCTCGACCAGCCCTGGATCCAGGGCGACAGCCCGGCCCAGGGCCTCGACCGCGCCGCGCGGGTCCCCCGACTCGCCCCGGGCAAGGCCCAGTTCAAGGTGGGCGGGCGGCCAGGTCGGCTGGGCTGACGCCAGGGGCGTCAGGTCGGCGAGGGCGTCGGTCGCCCGCCCCATCCGGCGTCGGGCGCCGCCGCGCATGAGAAGGCCCGCTGGATGGCCTGGGACGGCGGCAAGGATCTCCTGCGCCTGGGCCTCCGCGAGATCCGGTCGGGTGGCCATCAGGCCGAGTCCCTGGCGGATGGCGGCCTCGAGGGAGCCTTCGCTCACCGGACCGCTCCCGCCGTCAGCGCCAGCAGGGCGAAGCTGGCCAGCCAGTGCTCTCCCATGTAGTCCCCGGCCACATGCGGCAGGCTGGCGGCGAGGTGGGCCTCTGCGGCGGCGCTGGCGGCGGCGGCGGCGGGGTCGGAGGGGTCGAGGGCGCCGGCGAGGCTGCGCCAGCACCAGGCCCGGCTGAGGTTGAGGCCGTCGAGGTGGGCGATCTTGCCGTCGCTGCGGTCACTGACACTGGCGGGGGTGAAGAGGCTGGCGGGGTCGCCGGCCGCCGCCCGGGGCAGGAAGCCGGCGAACCAGGCGCGGAAGTCCTCGGCCGGCAGCACCCGGCGCAGGCACTCGGCCTCCATGAGGGCGGGGGACAGGAAGTCCTCGCCCGAGGGCTCCCAGGCCTGGCAGTCCCGGTCCCCTGCATACCAGGACAGGGCCTTGGCCCGGAGAAGGTCCTCCAGGTCCAGGTCCCCGGCGGCGCGGGCATAGTCGAGGGCCAGGGCCAGGGCGAAGGCGGTGGAGGAATGGACCCCCGTCCGCACGGGATAGGTCGCCAGGGGAAGGTGGCTGCGGAAACGGTCTGCGAAGTCGGCCGCAAGGGGGGCGAGGCGGGCCGCCCAGGGCCCGCCGAGGCCGATGAGCTCGGCCTGCAGCTTCAGCAGCCAGGCCCAGCCATAGGGACGCTCGAAGCCCCGCGCCGTCGGGCGTCGCAGGAAGGCGCGCTCGCCCTCCACCGCCTCTTCCGTGAAGGCCGCCGCGAAACGGGCGTCGATCCCGGTGGCGACGGCGTGGTCCGGGAACCGCCTGCGGACGGCCGCCAGCAGCCAGTAACCGTGGACGCAGGAGTGCCAGTCGAAGCTGCCGAAAAAGATGGGGTGCAGGCGCCGGGGGGCGGCGAGATCGTCCTCGCCGGCGAGCACCTGGTCCAGCTTGTAGGGCCAGGGCCGGGTGACGTGCCCGAGGGCGATCCGGGCGAACCCGGCGGCGATCTCAGGGGTGAGCCGGGAAGGCGAGGACATGCATCAGCACCGTGTTGACGATCAGCAGGACGAACGCCGTGGGCGCCTGCGCCCGGATGACGGCGTAACGGTCGTCCAGGTCAAGCAGGGCGGCGGGCGCCAGGTTGAAATTCGCCGCCAGCGGGGTGAGCAGGGTGCCGCAGAAGCCCGACAGCATGCCGATGGCGCAGATGGCCGCCGGATCCCCCCCGTACACCTTGACCAGGATCGGCAGGGCCACGCCCGCGGTCATGACCGGGAAGGCGGCGAAGGCGTTGCCCATCAGGACGGTGAAGCCCGCCATGCCGAGGCAGTAGACCGCCACCGCCGCCAGGCGGGTGTCCATCGGGAAGACCCGGGTGACGGTCTCGCCGACCACGGCCCCGACCCCGGCGAGGGCGAAGACGGCGCCCAGGGCCGCCAGCATCTGGGGCAGGAGGGCCATCCAGCCCACCGTGTCGGCCAGTCGAAGGCCCTCTGTCAGGGGTGACAGGACCGGCTGCCGGAACAGGCGCACGGACAGGGCGGCGACGACCAGGGCGGCGAGGCTGAGGGAGACAAGGGTCGCCTGTTTCGGGTCCACCAGGACAGCGGCCGCCGCGCCGCCGTGGCGGACGCCCAGGCTGCCGGCGAGCACGATGACCGGGACCAGCAGGGCCGGCAGGAAGAGGCGCAGGCCGTGAGCCCGGGCCGAGGCGGCGCGCGCGCCAGCGTCGTCGGTCCCCGTCCCGCTTCGGCCCAGGCCGAGGGCCGCCGTGAGGGCCATGACCAGGACCAGGACGCCGTTGCCAAGGTCGCCCAGGCGGTCGCCGGCCAGGAAGGACAGGGCGAAGAGCCCCCAGAACAGGGCGTTGCGCCGCCGCCTGGGGTTTGCCGCATCGCGCAGGCTCATCACCGCAAAGCCGGCGAAGACGAGGCCGGCGAGGGCGTAGACCTGGGTCAGGCCAATCATGGGCGCCGCCCCCGGCGACCGAACATGAGGATGCGCGCGCCGTGCACGAGGAAGGCGGCTATGGCCGTGGGGATGGCCCAGACCGACAGGTGCAGGGGCTCCACCGTGATGCCGTTCTGCTCCAGGAATCCGACCATGAGGAGGATGGAGCCGATGGCCAGGAAGATGTCCTCGCCGAAGAAGAGGCCGATGTTGTCCGTGCCGGCGGCGAAGGCGCGCACCCTCTGGACCTCGGCGGGAGCGACCTCGGCCACGCCTGTCTCCGCCGCCCGGGCGGCCTCGGCCATGGGGGCGATGATCGGGCGGATGGTCTGGGTCTGGCCGGCGATGGAAGTCAGGCCAAGGGCGGCCGTCGCCTGGCGGAACAGGAGGTAGGCCAGCATCAGGCGGGCGAAGGTCACGGATTTCAGGCGCCCGATGAGGCCGCGGGCCGCCTCCTGGAGCCCGGAGCGCTCCAGCACGCCGATCACCGGCAGGATCAGCCAGGCGGCGCTGACATACCGGTTCTCGTTGAAGGCCTTGCCGAAGGCGGCCAGCACCTCGAGGGGCGACAGGCCCGCCGCAAGCCCCGTGGCCAGGGCCGAGGCCAGGACCACAAGCAGCGGGTTCAGGCCGACGGCGAAGCCCGCCACCACCAGAAGCACGCCCAGGAGCACCAGCATGGGTCCCATCCCCTTCCCTCGCCGGGCCAGTCTAGACCCGAGTCGCGGTCGAGGTCGCGGTGGGCGCGCGGCCGGAGGGCGACTTGCGCCGGCCCCCCGCGGGTCTATTGATGGTTCCCGACACCACGGGAGGCGGGCGTGACCACGGCGATTCTGCAGGCGCGGATGAGTTCCAGCCGGCTGCCTGGCAAGGTCCTGAAGCCCCTGCTGGGCCAGCCCATGATCCTGCGGCAGGTCGAACGCCTGCGCCGCTGCCGGGAACTCGACCGGATCGTCGTGGCGACCAGCGAGGATCCGTCGGACGACGTGCTGGTCCAGGTCCTGGCCAAGGCCGGGGTCGAGACCGCCCGCGGGCCCCTTGAGGACGTCCTGGGCCGCTTCATCCGGGTGATGGACACCCTGGGCCTGGAGGGAGACCTGGTGCGGCTGACCGCCGATTGCCCACTGGCGGACCCGGTGGTGATCGACGCCTGCATCGAAATGAGGAGGCAGGGCGGGTTCGACTATGTCTCGAACGGCCAGGTGC
>CAIMLY010000339.1 GCA_903842425.1 uncultured Alphaproteobacteria bacterium
CCTCCTCGCGGCTGGCGCTGAGAGCCGCATCGCGACGCGCGGCCACCCTCTGCAGGCCGCGGAGGAACGAGCCCGTGCCCGCTGGAATCAGGCGGCCCACGATGACGTTCTCTTTGAGCCCTTCCAGGGTATCGGTCTTGCCCTGTACGGAAGCCTCGGTGAGGACCCGTGTGGTCTCCTGGAAGGAGGCCGCGCTGATGAAGCTGCGGGTCTGGAGCGACGCCTTGGTGATGCCGAGCAGCACGGGCTGGGTCAAGGCGGGACGACCACCGCGGGCCTCGGCCTTGACGTTCTCCTCCATGATCTCCGTCATGTCGAGGTGATCGCCCTTGAGCAGGCCGGTGTCGCCGGGCTCGAGGATCTCGCCCTTCTGCAGCATCTGCCGGACGATGGTCTCGATGTGCTTGTCGTTGATCGGCACGCCCTGAAGTCGATAGACCTCCTGGATCTCGTCCACGAGGAACTCGGCGAGGGCCTCGATCCCCTGGATCCGCAGGATGTCATGCGGATCGGGGTTCCCGTCGATCAGGTACTCGCCCTTGCGGATGACGTCGCCGTCATGAACCGCAATGTGCTTGCCCTTCGGGATCAGGAATTCGACGGCTTCGCCGCCATCCTCGGGGGTGATCTTGATCCGGCGCTTGTTCTTGTAGTCGCGCCCGAACTCGACCCGGCCGTCCATCTCCGCGATGACCGCACAGTCCTTCGGCCGGCGGGCCTCGAACAGTTCGGCCACCCGCGGCAGACCGCCGGTGATGTCGCGGGTCTTGGCGCTCTCGGTGGACATCCGGGCCAGGACCTCGCCGGGGCGGATCTCGTCGCCGTCACCCATGGAGAGGATCGCCCCGACCGGCAGCAGGTACCGGGCCTCGGTCCCGTTGGCGAGGCGGCGATAGGCGCCGGTCTCGTCAAGCACCGACATGGCCGGCCGCAGGTCGCCGCCCTTGGCGGAAGCCCGCCAGTCGACCACGACGCGGTTGGAGATGCCCGTGGCCTCGTCGGCTTCCTCGCGGAAGGAGACGTTCTCGACCAGGTCCTCGAAGCGGACGCGACCGCCGACCTCGGTGATGATCGGGGTCGAGTAGGGGTCCCACTCGGCCAGGCGCTCGCCACGCTTGACCTTGTCGCCGTCCTTGAGCTTCAGGCGAGCGCCGTAGGGCGGCTTGTAGGTCTCGCGGTCCTTGCCGTCGACCTGGACGCTCAGCACGAGGTTGCGGCTCATGCAGATCAGGGCGCCGTCGGGAGCCACCACGGTGGAGCCGCCGGTGATCCGGACGACACCGGCGTTGCCCGCCTCGAAGAATGACTGCTCGGCCACCTGGGCCGTGCCGCCGATGTGGAAGGTCCGCATGGTCAGCTGGGTGCCGGGCTCGCCGATGGACTGGGCGGCGATGACGCCGACGGCCTCGCCGATGTTCACCGGGGTTCCACGGGCCAGGTCACGGCCGTAGCAGGCCGCGCAGACGCCCAGCTTGGCCTCGCAGGTCAGGACCGAGCGCACGCGCACGGACTGGACGCCCGCCGACTCGACCACCTCGATCATGTCTTCGTCGAAGTAGGCGTCGGCCGGGACGATCACCTCGCCGGTGTCCGGGTGCCGGACATCCTCGGCCGAGTGCCGGCCCAGGATGCGGGCGCCCAGGGAGACCAGCACGTCGCCGCCCTCGACCACTGCGCGCAGGGTGATGCCGCGGCTGGTGCCACAGTCTTCCTCGTTGATGATGCAGTCCTGCGCCACATCCACGAGACGGCGGGTCAGGTAGCCCGAGTTCGCCGTCTTCAGGGCCGTGTCGGCCAGGCCCTTACGGGCGCCGTGGGTGGAGTTGAAGTACTCCTGGACCGTCAGGCCTTCCTTGAAGTTCGAGATGATCGGCGTCTCGATGATCTCGCCGGAGGGCTTGGCCATCAGGCCGCGCATTCCGCCCAGCTGCTTCATCTGCGCCTGCGAGCCCCGGGCGCCCGAGTTGGCCATCATGAAGATGGAGTTGATCTCCCCTTCCCGGCCCGAGGCGTCCTTTGCCGCAGTGGAGATCTCCGCCATCATCTCGTCGGCGACGCGGTCCGTGGCCTTGGCCCAGGCGTCGACGACCTTGTTGTACTTCTCGCCCTTGGTGATGAGCCCGTCCGCATACTGCTGCTCGTACTCTTCGACGAGCTTGCGGGTCTCCTCGACGATCGGCTTCTTCCGCTGCGGGATGATGATGTCATCCTTGCCG
>CAIMLY010000340.1 GCA_903842425.1 uncultured Alphaproteobacteria bacterium
GCGAGGGTGCGCTTGATCTCCTCGTCCTCGATGATCCGGCCCTGCTCGAGGTCGATCAGCAGCATCTTGCCGGGCTGGAGCCGCCACTTGCGGACGATGCGCTCGTCGGGAACGGGCAGCACGCCGACCTCCGACGCCATGATGACGTTGTCCTGGTCGGTGATGATGAACCGGGCGGGACGCAGGCCGTTGCGGTCCAGGGTGGCGCCGATCTGGCGGCCGTCCGTGAAGGCCACGGCGGCGGGACCATCCCAGGGCTCCATCAGGGCCGCATGGTATTCGTAGAAGGCCCGGCGCTTGGGATCCATGAGCGGGTTGCCCGCCCAGGCCTCGGGGATGAGCATCATCACCGCCTGGGCCAGGGGAATCCCACCGGCGATCAGCAGCTCAAGGGCGTTGTCCAGGCAGGCCGTATCGGACTGGCCGTGGGGGATCAGGGGCCACATCTTGTTGAGATCCGGGCCTAGGAGGTCGCTCTCCAGCTTGCGCCGGCGGGCGTTCATCCAGTTCACGTTCCCGCGCACCGTGTTGATCTCGCCGTTGTGGGCGATGAACCGGTAGGGATGCGCCAGCTTCCAGGAGGGGAAGGTGTTGGTCGAGAACCTCTGGTGCACGAGGGCGAGGGCCGAGACCGTGCGCGGGTCGCGCAGGTCGCGGTAGAAGCTCCCCACCTGATCGGCCAGCAGGAGTCCCTTGTAGACCACGGTCCGCGTCGAGAAGGACGGCAGGTAGAGCTGGGTCAGGTTGGGCAGGTTCTTCTGCACCGCCAGTTCCGCCAGCGGGTTCTGCAACTGCTTGCGGATCGTCAGGAGCTTGCGCTCGAAGGCGTCCTGGTCCCGAACGTTCGGGCCCATGCCGACGATGGCCTGGCGGATCACCGGCATCTGGGCGAGCACGGCCGCGCCCAGGCCCGTCGTGTCGGTAGGCACGTCGCGCCAGCCCAGCAGGACCTGGCCCTCGACCTTCAGGAAGTGCTCGAACTGCTGGATGGCGACGTCGCGCGTCTCCTGGTCCTGCGGCAGAAAGCACATGGCCACGGCGTAGCGGCCCGCCTCCGGCAGGTCGACGGCGGCTTCACCGGCCCAGTCGCGCAGCAGGGCGTCGGGGATCTGGATCAGGATACCGGCGCCATCGCCCACCAGCGGGTCGGCGCCCACGGCGCCCCGGTGGTCGAGGTTGATGAGGATCTCCAGGCCGCTGGCCACGACGTCGTGCGATTTGAGGCCCTTGATGTTGGCGACAAACCCCACCCCGCACGAGTCATGCTCGTTACGCGGATCGTACAGACCTTGCTTCTCCGGAGCCCTCATGGCGAACCCCACTCCAAATGGCTTCAAGGCGCACGCTCCCGCGGCCCCAAGGGGCCGTTTTCACGCGCATAACCGGGTGGCATTACCGGCTGGAGAAAGGCTTGTCGACGGGTGCGAGGGCCTGACGCCGAAAGATTCTATGGCGCCGCAGCATCGAGCAGCCTGGTGTCCGCAGAGGTGACCTGAGGGCACCCTGTCAGGATCATGGCCGTCGTGAGTTCTGACCGCATGACGCCCAGCATCCTGGACACCATGGCCTCGCCACCGGCGCCCAGGGCCCAGGCCCAGGGACGCCCCACCAGGCAGGCGCGCGCGCCCAGGGCCAAGGCCTTCAGGACGTCCAGGCCGGACCGGACGCCGCCGTCCATCAGGAGCTCGAGGTCGTCGCCCACGGCGTCTGCGATCCGCGGCAGGGCGGAGATGGAGGAGGACACCCCGTCCAGCTGGCGGCCGCCATGGTTCGAGACCACCAGGCCCTGGGCGCCGGCGCGCACCGCATCGCGGGCGTCGTCGGGATCAAGGACGCCCTTGATGACGATCGGCCCGTCCCAGATCTCCCGGACGAAGTCGAGGTCCTTCCAGGTGACCGAGCGGTCAAAGTTTCGGGCGATCCAGGCGAGGAAGTCGTTGACCCGGCCGCCGCCCTGCACCGCCGCCTGGACGCTGCCGAGGGTGTGGGGCCGCCCCCGCATGAAGAGATCCCAGGACCATGCCGGGTGGGTCGCGCCCTGCCACAGGGTGTTGAGCGCCGCAGGCAGGCCGGTGAGCCCGGTGAAGCCGGACCTGACGTCCCTGTAGCGGGCCCCCGGGAGGGGAAGATCGACGGTGAAGACCAGGACCGGGCAGCCGGCCGCCCGGGCCCGGCCGATCAGGTCGCGCATGTAGCCGCGGTCCTTCAGCATGTAGAGCTGGAACCAGGGCGGGGTCCCTGCAGCCGCGACCTCCTCGATGGAGCAGACCCCCACGGTGGAGAGGCAGAAGGGAACGCCGGCGCCTGCGGCCGCCCGGGCCGCCTGGACCTCGCCCCGGGAGGCGTACATGCCGGCCATGCCCACGGGCGCCAGGGCGACGGGCATGGCGAGGGACTGGCCCAGCAGGGTCGTGGACAGGTCCACCTTCGACATGTCGCGCATCACCCTTTGCCGCAGGGCGATGGCCTCCAGGTCCCGGACGTTCCGGCGGAGGGTCTCCTCGGCGTAGGAGCCGCCGTCGATGTACTCGAAGAACATGGGCGGCAGGCGACGCCTGGCGAGTTCCCGGTAATCCGACATTGAGGCGGGCTTCATCGTGGTCTCCCCTCTTCAGCCCGGCGCGGCCGGACCCCGGTCAGGTCGCCGCCGGCCTGGGCGGCGCGCTCATCACGATCCAGACCTGGTGGGCCCGGGCGAGCAGTTCACCCTCCGCGGAGAAGAGCGCAACTCCCGCGGTCTCCTTGCGGCCCGTACGCTCGACGGGCCAGGCCGTGACGATGCAGGGGTCTCCCGCCCGGGGACGGCGCAGGACCTCTCCCGTCATGGTTCCAAGGAGAGCGCCATGCCGCCCCTCCCGGACCACCCAGGCGAAGAAGCCGGGACAGTCCAGGGCCGCCCAGAGGACCTCTTCGGGGACAAGTCCGTCCGCACCGGCGAAGTTGACGTGGGGCGTCCAGGTGCAGGCGAGGTGGCCGTCCTCGGCCCCGGCGACCTGGCCTGCAAACACGCGCAGGCCGTCGCCCTCACCCCGCTCGGGTCCGCAGGAGAAACAGATGGGATGGAACCTCTGGCCGATGCCGATGTGGCGGGCCTCGGCAGCCAGCGCTTCATCCCAGGTCGGCGGGCTCGGAGGCGCCGGGAGAGTGTCCGCAGACGCCGGCCGGGCCTCCCCGATCACCTCACCCTCCGGACCGGTAAGGACCCAGCCCCCGGCGTCGCCGGCGAGGTCCAGGGTGGTGTCGAGGGGAACCCGGGCCTTGAGAACGGCCGTCGCCGGGCCAGGGATGTCCCTGGCCAGGAGGCCGGCGCAGTAACCGCCGTTCCCCGAAGTGGGGGGACCACAGAAGCGCTGGGCGATGACGATTCCCGACATGGGAACTCCGGAAGACTGACGACACCTGAAGAGGGGCCCGGACGAACGACACCGGTTCTCCCCCAATCCCCGATCGGACGGAAGCCGGATTTTGGCGTCGGTGCGGTTGGAGCCGGAGGCAGTCCGCGCTAGATAACCCTCTCCGCCGTGTCTGACGAGGAACGACCATGACCAACCGGATCGAGCGCCCCTGGGCCCTGATGCGCCACCATGCAGGCTGGGCGGATGTCTTCCTGATCGAGAGCGAGACCGCAGACTCGATCACCGGCGTCTATCCCGACCGCGAGACGGTGGGGCCGCCGGTCAATTACAGCGTCCGGGCCGTGCTGGCGCGGTTCGAGACCCTGGAGGCCGCCCGGGCCGCACGCGAGGGGGCCGTCCTGGAATGGCGCAAGCACGACGCCGGCGTCCGCGAGGCTGAAGACCGGCTGCGCATCGCCGAAAAGGCGCGTGAGGACGCCTGGCTGAACTGCCTGAAGGGCGCGGCGGGCGCCTAACCCAGCCGGAAGCCCCGGGAAGCCGCAAATCCGGCGGCCAGGGCGATCAGGACGCCGACGACCAGCCGCCAGAGCGGCGCCCGCACCAGTCCCTGGACCGGGGCCCTGAACCTGCGCACGCCCGTGATCATCGGCCGGACCAGGTCCTGGCGCTTGCGCACGGCATAGTAGGCGATCGCAACCAGGTGCAGGACCACCAGGCCCTGGAGTGCCCGGAAGGACAGTTCGTGCCACTCGGCGATCTGCCGGGCGAGGTCAAAGTCAATGCGGTCCGAGAGCGGGCCACCCTCGAAACCGTCCTCGTCGATGGCGAACAGGCCAAGCCCCGCCTGCAGCCCGACCAGTCCCAGCAGGGCCAGGACCGAGAGGGCGCCCAGCGGATTGTGCCCGGCGTGTTCGTCGGCAGCGCCCTCGCGGGACGCCTGCAGGTACTTCCGGATCGCCCCGGGGCCCCGGACGAAGCCGGCGAATCGGGCGGTCGACCCTCCGGCCAGCCCCCACCAGAGCCGGAAGGCCAGCAGACCCACCAGGGCGTAGCCGGCGCCCCTGTGAATCGTCATCTGCTCGCCTGCACTCAGCCAGGCCACCAGGACCAGCACCACCAGGGACCAGTGGAAAAGCCGGGTGGGGCCATCCCAGACGGGCGTGGGCGTCTCGCTCATGGAACCGGCGCCTTGGTTGCGGAGGATCAGTCGACCTTGAACTTGTCGTGGCAGCCCTTGCAGGAACCACCCACCATGCGGACCTGGGCCCGGGCCCCGGCGACATCGCCGGCCCGCGCCAGGGCCTCGAGCTTGGCGGCCTCGGGCTCAAGCCGGCGCGCGGCCGCGGCGAAGCCGGCGGCGTCGGTCCAGATTTCCGCTCGGGCCTCCGTCTTCACGCCGGACTCCGGACCGGTGCCCTTCGGGAACCAGGTGCTGATCTTCGGGGCGAGGCCCCGGATGGTCGCGGCGTTCCCGGCGATGGCGGCCATGTCCGGCGCATCGGCCCTCAGGCCATCGTTGATCGCCTTCATGGACTTGCCAATGGTCTTGAAGTTCGCCTCGCGGGCCTCGATCACGGCCCGGGCGTTGACCGCCGCCACGGCGGCGCCGGCGAGGCCCAGCCCTGTGACCAGGGCCAACGCGGTCAGGGACTTTCGGGAAAGGCGGATCATGGCGGGCTCCGGATGACGGACTTGGGGCTGGAGGCTCACTTGTGCAGGACTTTGGCGCACCCGGTCAATCCGCGGCGGTCAGTGCCGGACACCCCTGCCGCTGACCGCTTCCCGCAGGGTCAAGAGGATCACGGCCAGGTCAAATCCCAGGGACCGGCGCTCCAGGTACTCGGCGTCCAGCGCCACCTTGCGGGCGAGGTCGATGACATCCCGGCCGTTGATCTGGGCCCAGCCCGTCAGGCCCGGGCGAAGGATATGGACGCCGGCGCGGGTCCTGAGGTCGATGAGATCGTCCTGGGTGTGCAGGGCGGGCCTCGGCCCCACCAGGCTCATCTGGCCGGTCAGGATGCTCCAGAACTGCGGCAGCTCGTCCAGGCTTGTGCGTCGCAGCCACCGGCCCGCAGGCGTGATCCAGCGTTCCGGATCGGGGAGCGCCTCGGTGGCGACGTCCGGGGCCTCGGTCTGCATGGTTCGGAACTTGGGCATCAGGAAGAGACGGTTGTCCCGGCCGAAGCGGGAGGACCAGTGCAGGGCCGGTCCCGGTGTGTCGAGGCGGACCAGGAGGGCGAGGCCCAGCAGGACTGGCCAGAGGACCGCCAATCCCACTGCGGACCCGATGATGTCGAGGCTCCGCTTCAGCATGCGGCCGTCCAGACGCGCGCCTCGCCACCCTCCCCAAGGGCCTCGACCGTCCAGCTGCAGATGGCCCGGAGGTCGGCTTCGCTCCCCTGGGGCGGCGAGGCGATGACCAGGGCGCACCCGTTCATGCGAAGGGGATCCCGGAGGGGACGCAGTCGCGCCTCGGCCACGAGGAAGGCGCCGGCGGGCTCAAGCTCCCTCAGGAAGGCGTCAAAGGTCTCGAGGTCCTTGAGCGGAAGCCAGATCATCACGGTGGCGTCCGCCCGCCGCGCCTGGATCCGACGCAGGGCCTCTGCAGAGCGGGCATAGTCGTCACCCCGCTCGAAGGGCGGGTCGATCAGGACGAGCCGCCCCCCCTCCCCTTCCGAAAGCGCGGGAGCGCCCTCGAAGCCGTCGGCCTCGCGCACCTGGACGCCCGGGCGGCCCTTGAGGGCGGCGGCGAGGGCGCCGGCCTCCCGCGGATTGAGTTCAAAGACGGTCAGGCGGTCCTGGGCCCGCAGCCGGTCTGCGACCAGGCGTGGTGAGCCGGGATAAAGGCGGACACCTGGCCCAGGATCCACCTCACGGACAGCGTCCCGCAGGGCCAGGACCGGAGCGGGAAGGGATCCGGCAGCCATGAGCCTCGCCACGCCGCGCTCGGCCTCCGCCGACCGACGGGACTCGGAGGCCGAAAGGTCGTAGAGGCCCCGTCCGCCATGGGTGTCGATGACGCGCAGGCCTGTCCCAGCCGCCTGCATCCGCCCCAGCACGGCCAGCAGGGCGGCGTGCTTGACGATGTCGGCGAAGTTTCCAGCATGGAAGGCGTGGCTGTAGTTCATGTCCTCGTCGTGCCATGACCGGAAGCGGAGCTGAAGCCTTCCTTCACTCCGGAGGCCTCAAGATCAGCGTTGGAGCCTCAGGCCCAGCCTCACGGTCCGGGGCGCCGCCAGGCTGACGGCGCCATCGCCGGCGACCGCCGCCTGGACCCGGGCGTCCGCCAGGTTGTCGAGGGCGAGATAGACTTCCGTTCCCGGAGCGAAGGTCCAGCCCGCGCGGGCGTCCAGCGTCACCGCAGCCTTGAGCCGGCGGGAGTTGAGGTCATCGTCGAACCTCTCGCCCTCGTGACGGGCGTCCAGCTCAAGGACGGCGGCCTCGACGGGACGCCAGGCGACGCCCGCCGTCGTCGTCAGGCGGGCTGTCTGGGCCGGGCGCAGTCCGGTGAGCTGGGGAACCGCCCCGCCGCCGTCCACCTCGGCGTCGGTCCAGGCCGCCGCGGCCCGGAAATCGACGACGCCCAGCCGCATGCGGCCCTCGGCTTCCAGTCCCCAGGCGTCGATGCGTCCGGCGTTGCGCCTTTGACGGAGGGTTCCCCCCGCCGGGATGAAGCCCGCGACGGGAAAGACACCGGGTCCCGTCCCCAGGGTGACGTTGGTGACAGGGTCAGAGAGGCGATTGAAGAAGACCCCCGCCTTCCAGGCCAGGGGGCCGGCGTCGCCCTCCAGGCCCAGGTCGGCGCCGGACAGCCTCTCGGGGCGAAGCGCCGGATTGGCCTCCGTCACGTCGTTGCCGACGCGGAAGGGCCGGTGCAGCTCGTTGAGGGTGGGCGGCCGGAAGCCCGTGTAGGCGGCGCCGCGCAGGAAGAGCGTGTCGGAGAGGCTGTATCGCGAGCCGAAGCGCAGGCTTCCACGCACCCCTGAGGTCCCGGGAGCCCGGCTCTCCAGGGTCGTCGCCCCCGTAGCGAGGTCCCGCTCCCGTCGGACGGCCCCGTCCTGGGACCAGGCGTCCACCCGGACGCCTCCGGAATGGACGACCCGCGCGCCAGACCAGTCGCCTTCGACATAGAGCCCGGCGACGGCGGTGCGCCCGCCGCTCTCCCGACCCCGCGTAAAGGCGCCGTTCTGGTATCTGAAGCGCTCGTGGGCCTGGCCTTCGGCCAGGCGCGCATCGGCCCCGGCCTCGAGCGACCAGGGACCTTCGCCCAGCCGCCAGGCGGCGTTCAGCCCCCAGCCCAGGGCGGGAGTGGCGTACTGGTCCGAGGCGGGGGTGGTCGTCGCCCGTCCGGCGGCGACGCTGGCGGACCGGTTCTCCAGGTCCGAGGCCCGGACCCAGGCCTGCAGCCGCCATCCATCACCGGCCTCGAGGGCCGCCAGGGTCAGGGCGGCCGACGCGCCTTGCGAGCGGGACGCCGCACCGGCCAGGCCCGACTCCCTGTCCTCCCGCCAAGCGGACAGGGCGAGGGCGCCGGCCACGGGACCCAGGTCCTTCTGGAGACGCGCGGAGCCGCTGTAGGACCGGAGGTCGAGGGGGCGGTCAGCGTCGCCTCGGGCGGCGCCCCGGACCGGCGTGAAGCGCGGCCCGCGTGCGACCGAGCCGGAGAGGGTCAGCCCCGCTTCCGAGATCGCCAGGGCTGCGCGGGCCAGGCCGTGATCCCCTGCCGAGAGATCGCCTCGGACGCTCGGGGCCTCGGACCGCATCTCGGAGAGCGTCACCACACCGGTGAGGGCGCCGGCGCCCCAGGCGCCCGCCCCCGCTCCCCGGACCACATCGATGGACTCAAGGCGTTCGGTGGGAACCGCCGACCAGATCACCCAACCGCCGAAGGGGTCGTTGAGGGGCGCACCATCCAGGGTCACCAGCGCGCGCCCTGCGCCCGAAGGCGCAATGGCTCGAAGCGAA
The DNA here is from genome assembly GCA_903842425.1 of uncultured Alphaproteobacteria bacterium. Taxonomy (GTDB): domain Bacteria; phylum Pseudomonadota; class Alphaproteobacteria; order Caulobacterales; family Caulobacteraceae; genus Phenylobacterium. The sequence continues at coordinate 8,322 of CAIMLY010000340.1, forward strand.
AGGCCCTGGGTCGTCGGGTTGGCGGCCTCCGAGCCGTTCCGCCGGAACAGGCTGACGCCCGGGACCTGCCGCAGGGCCATGTCAGCTCGCGGCGCGCCCTTCAGGTCCTCCGCGACCAGCTGCAGTCGGGAGTAGACCACATCCCCCGGTCGCGGGGGCAGATTGACCGGCCGGACGATGATGACCTCGACCTCGGTCGGCGGCGGCGGCGGGACGTCGACGGGGGCGAACATGCCGGGCTGAATACACGCCACAAGGTCAGACGACCACGGTGAACTCCAGCCCGTCGCCCAGCGGCAACTCCAGGGACGCATACCTGCCGGGCTGCCCCCGAACATGGTCCACATAGGGCTTCAGCGTCTTGCGGAAGGCCCGCATGTCGTCGCAGAGGACGCACGCACCGGGCGCCAGCCGGTCCTCCAGGAGGGTGAGGACAGGCAGGCAAGCCTCCTTCCACCCATCCAGGAAGAGGAGGTCTATCGGCCCCTCGAGGTCACGGAGCGTCTGCAGAGCATCCCCGGGGCGGAGTTCGATCTCCGCCTCCAGTCCTGCGCGCCGGAAGTTGGCGACGGCTTTCTCGATCTTGAGGGGCTCGAGTTCTGTGGTGATGACCCGGCCCCCACCATTATCCCTGACCGCCGCGGCGAGGTAGAGGGTGGAGATGCCAAAGGAGGTCCCGAACTCCACGATGCGTCGGGCGCCGCGGGTGCGGGCCAGCTGGTAGATCGCCTGCCCCTGGGCGGCGTCGATGGGAATGAAGGCGTTCCGCAGGTGGGGCTTGGCCGCTTCCATCAGGCTGCGCCCGGACACGAGACCCGCCGCGACGGACGGGAGGGCGCGGAGGAAGACCCCGATGTCCGCCTGGGCTCGGCGGTGCAGGTCGTCAAGCACAGCAGAGATACGGGGAGAAGAGATACTGTTCATCCAGGCCTCCTTGCCGACATGGGGGAAGACCCATTATGAGTTAAACCTCACATTACGGGACTCGCCTTCCATGCTGACCACCGAAGCCGCGAAGACGCCCCGAAAGGCCCCACGGCAGTTGAGGGCCCGCGCCACCTATCTCGCCATCCTCGAAGCGACCGCTCACATTCTGGAGGCGGAGGGAATGGAGGCGGCCAACACCAACCGGATCGCGGATCGGGCGGGGGTGAGCATCGGCTCACTCTACCAGTACTTTCCGGGCAAGACGGCGATCTTTGCGGAACTCATCCGCGCGCAGGACGCGGGGACGGCCCGACGCCTCGCTGATCTCATCGAAGCCACACGCGGCGCGGAGCTCGAGCCCCGGCTGAGGCTGCTGGTGTCCGAGGCGATCCAGCAGCAGTTCGCACGACCTCGGCTCGCCCGGATCCTGGACGCCCTTGAGCCAACCCTTGGCGAAGATGAAGACCTCGCCGAGTCGGACCGCGTCATCCAGGACCGCCTGATCGCCTTCCTCAACGAACATGAGACCCTGATCGCCGGTCCGGTGACGCGGGTCCTGGCCCGGGATGTGCTCGCGATCGCCAAGGGGCTGATCGACGGCGCAAGCTTCGCCGGGGAGGCGGACCTGCCGGGCCTGGAGGACC
>CAIMLY010000341.1 GCA_903842425.1 uncultured Alphaproteobacteria bacterium
CCTTCCGGGGTTAAGGGACAATGCTTAACGTCCGGTGAGCATGATCCGGGGTGGCGCGGATGCGGCCAGGGTCCTATCAGCGGGACATGTCCAGCGACTCCCCGCCCGTCGCCAGCGGTCCCAGCGGTCTGCCGCGATCGACATTCTCCATCATCTTCGCGGTCTCCATGGTCACGGCCATGGGCAATACCGGCATGATCTCGGTCCTCCCCGCCATCGGCCGGTCGATCGGCATGCCCGACCCTATGGTCGCCGCTGTCTTTTCCCTGTCGGCCCTCCTCTGGGCCTTCTCCTCGCCCTTCTGGGCCCGGATGTCCGACCGATATGGCCGCAAACCCCTGATGATGGTCGGCCTGGCCGGGTTCATGGTCTCGATGGCCTTCTGCGCCGTCGTCGTCGCCGCGGGCCTGCGTCACCTGGCCGCGCCCGTCGTGATCTTCGTCCTCTTCCTTCTGGCGCGGGCCCTGTTCGGCCTTTTCGGGGCCGCCTCGAACCCGGCGACACAGGCCTATGTCGCCGAGCATACGCCGGAAGCCAAGCGCACCCAGTCCATGTCCGGCCTTGCGGGGGCCTTCAGCCTGGGGACGGTGATCGGTCCCTTCATCGCGCCGCTCTTCGTCCTGCCCTTCCTGGGCCTGGCGGGACCCATGGCGTGCTTCTCGATCATGGCGGGGATCATGCTGCTGGTGGTCTGGAGGCGGTTGCCGGAAAGCCAGTACCGCCCTGAGCCGCCGCCGCCCGGAAGCAAGGCTGACCAGGAGGCGCACTCCGGTCCGCCCATGTGGCGCGATCCACGGCTCACCCCGTTCCTGATCTATGGCTTCATCGTCGCCGTCAGCCAGACGGCCCAGGGCCAGACCCTGGGCTTCCTGATCATCGACAAGCTGGCCATGTCGCCGACGGCGGCGCAGGGGTTCATCGCCATCGCCATGATGTTCGGCGCGATGGCGGGCCTCCTGGCCCAGTGGGGGCTGATCCCGCGCTTCGAGATGACTCCCCGCCAGCTGCTGCGCTGGGGCGTGGCGGTCGCGGCCATCGGCAATGTGATCGTCGCCGCCGCCCCCGACTACTGGGGCGTGGTGGCGGGCTACGCCATTTCCAGCCTGGGCTTCGGCCTGGCCCGGCCCGGCTTCACGGTCGGCGCGTCCCTGGCCGTGCGCCTGGAGGAGCAGGCCCGGGCCGCCGGCGCGATCGCCGCCGTCAACGGCATCAACGTGGTCCTGGCGCCCGCCTTCGTCCTTCTCTACGAGCACGTCCGGCCGGCGCCCTTCATCCTGAACGCCGTGCTGATGGTCGCCATGCTGGTCTACGCCTACCGGAACCCCCAGCTGAAGGCCGCCAATCCCCGGCCGGCCAGGGTGGAGGGGCCCGACGAGGCCCTGGTCTAGGCTGGGGGCTGGGCTGGGGAGCCCCGCAGCCGGGTGATCATCCCGGGCGAGAGGTATCCATCCGCTGGCAGGCCCTGGGTCTTCTGCCAGGCCCTGAGGGCGGCCCGGGTCTTCAGGCCGATCACGCCATCCGGCTCGCCCACGTCATGGCCGGCGGCCTGGAGCGCAACCTGCGCCGCCATCCGGTCCGCGAGGGAGAGGGGAACTTCCTCCGGCCAGTCCCGGACCAGGCCGGGCCGGCCGGCGATCCGGTCCGCCAGGAGTCCCCCCGCCATGGCGTAGGTCACGGCGTTGTTGTAGCGCCGGATCACGAAGTGGTTGGGGAGCAGCAGGAAGAGCGGCCCCCGGAAGCCCGTCGGGGCGATCAGGGAGGCTTCCCCTGGGCCGGATCCCAGGCCGCCGCCCCCGGCCCGGACCAGGCCGAGGTCCGTCCAGGCGGCCAGCGAGGTCTTGAGGGTCTCTGTCACGGAGAAGTCGAAGCCCTCCGGCGCCGTGACCTCAAGGGCCCAGCCCTGGTCCCGGGCCCACCCCGACGTGGCCAGCAGGTTGGCGGCCGATCCGAGGGCGTCCAGGGGAGAGCCCCAGACGTCCCGCCGTCCGTCGCCGTCGGCGTCCACCGCCAGTGAGAGGAGGTTGGAGGGGATGACCTGGGTCTGGCCCATGGCGCCGGCCCACGATCCTGTCAGCCGCTCCCGGGGCCACTCCCCCGAGGCGATGATCCGAAGGGCGGCGAGGAGCTGGTCTTCGGCGAAGGCCCGCCGTCGCCCGTCGGCGGCAAGGGTCGCCATGGACCGGATCACGTCCTGGCTCCCCAGGCTCGCGCCATAGCCCGACTCCATGCCCCAGATCGCGACAAGGATTTCGCGGGGGACCCCGTAGGTCTTCTCGATCCGGCCCAGGCCGGCATCAAGTTCGGCCATCCGCCGCCGCCCGATCGCCGCCCGGTCTTCCCCGGCGGCGCGCTTGACGTAGTGGCTGAAGGGCCTGGAGAACTCCGGCTGGTTCCTGTCGGAACCGCGCACCCTCGGGTCGGGGGTCAGTCCCTCCAGCTCACGCTCCACCACCTGTTGCGGCAGGCCCGAGGCGATGGCCTTGAGCCGGAAGGCGGCCAGCCACTCGGCGAAGGCGGCGTCGACCGCCGCCGGAGGCGGAGCCGGGGGGGGATCCGCCCCGAGGGCCGGCGTGGCCAGGGCGGCCGCAGCGGTGGCCAGGAAGGTGCGACGCTTCATACCTCTTCAGTTAGGGTGCTCCGGCGGCAGGAGCAACGCCGCCGGCGGCGATCCTGGCGGCCGGGCCGATTGACTCGCCGCCGGGGGTTCCGTATACGCGCCCCTCACTCGGTCGCCCGGGCTCTTCGCCCGCACCCAGAGAAGACGAAGGTCATGAAGGTCAGAAGCTCGCTCAAGTCGCTCAAGACTCGCCACCGCGACTGCAAGCTGGTGCGCCGCAAGGGTGTGGTCTACGTCATCAACAAGACCGATCCGCGCTTCAAGGCCAAGCAGGGCTGAGGCGTTCCCGCCGGGCCTGGGCCCGCGGTTTTCCACAGATGATCCCGGTTCACGATGCTCGTCCGGCCCCTGGGGGCGGGACATGCCGCGCGTCTGTGGCTAGGGTCGCCCCATCCCCGACACATTGCTGCAGGAGCCTGACCCCATGGCTGGCGACGACGTTCATTCCGATGTCCTGAACCAGGACGCCCAGGGGCGGCTCCGCACGATCGTCGAGCGGATCGAGCGCCTCGAGCAGGAGAAGTCCGAGGTCATGGAACAGATCAAGGAAGTCTTCGCCGAGGCCAAGGGTGCGGGCTTCGACGTCAAGATCCTGCGCAAGGTGGTGCGGCTCCGCAAGCAGGACCGCGCCAAGCGCCAGGAGGAAGAGGCCATCCTCGACCTCTACCTCTCGGCGATCGGCGAGATTTGAAGCGGGGGCCCGCTGATCCGCGGGAGGCGGCGCGACGCGCCGCCCTGAACGCCCTGAGGCGGACCCGCCGCAAGGCGGAGCGCTCCGGCGTTGACCTCTCCGAATGGGAGGGGGAATTCCTGGGCTCGGTGGAGAGCCGGATCCAGACCTACGGAAGGGCCTTCGGTGACCCGGAGAAGGGCGCCCCGGGCCAGGCCCTCTCGGCCCTGCAGCACAGGAAACTCAAGGAGATCGCGGCCAAGGCGGCCGGCGAGGACTCCGGCCCGTCCGGGCGGCTCAGGGGGCGTGGTCCCCGCAAGGCCCGTGACGACCATCCCGATCCCGGCGAGGCGGGGGAGTCCTGAGGCCAGGCCGCTCAGTCGCCGCCGAGGCCGGCAAACTCACCCAGACCATTTTCCCGGACCTTCCGGTACAGGGTCGAGCGCCCTATTCCCAGCCGGCGGGCCACTTCGCTCATGTGACCCTCGTACCGTTCGATGGCCAGGCGGATAAGGTCCGCCTCGATGGCCTCCAGGGTCCTCAGGTGTCCCTCGTCGTCGAGTACGCTGACGGGTTCGGCCGGATGGGGTGCGACCGGCCCGCCACCCCCGAACACAGGCTCCGGGGCCGGGGGCGGGCTGGCGGCGGCGCCGGGTGCAGGCGGTGACAGGCCGGAGATCGCCGGGAAGTCGTAGGGCTGGAGCAGGGGCGCATCCGCGAGCACGATCGCCCGGTACACCGCATTCTCGAGCTGCCGGACGTTGCCAGGCCATTCGTGGTTGACCAGGACCTCCAGGGTCTCCGCGCTTGCGCCCGAGATGGACCGTCCTTCCTCGATGTTGAAGCGCCGGACGAAGGCGTCCACGAGGGCGGGGATGTCCGGTCGCCGCTCCCGGAGCGGCGGCGCCTCGATCGGGAAGACATTGAGGCGATAGAAGAGGTCCTCCCGGAACGCCCCTTCCGAGACGGCGCGGCCAAGGTCCCGGTTGGTGGCCGAAATGATGCGGACGTCCACCTTGACCGACCGCCGCCCCCCGACAGGGTCCACCTCTCCCTCCTGCAGAACCCGCAGGAGCTTGACCTGGATGTCCAGCGGCAGGTCTCCGACCTCGTCCAGAAGCAGGGTTCCGCCGTTGGCCTCCTGGAACTTCCCCGGGTGCCTGTCCGTCGCGCCCGTAAAGCTGCCCTTCTCGTGGCCGAAGAGAATGGACTCCACCAGGGCCTCGGGTATGGCGCCGCAGTTGACAGCCACGAAGGGTTTCCCGGCGCGGTCTGATGAGCCGTGGACGGCGCGGGCGATCATTTCCTTGCCGACGCCGCTCTCGCCGGTGATCAGCACGGGAATGGAGGAGCGCGCCGCCCGCTCTCCCATCCGGCGGACCAGGCTCATGGCCGGCGACTCGCCGACAAGGTCGGCAAAGGTGGTCCGGCCCTCCGCCCGCTTTCGCAGTTGGGCGACTTCCGAGCGCAGGGCGCCCAGGGAAAGGGCGTTGTTGATCGAGATCGCAATGCGTTCGGGTGAAGCCGGCTTGACGAAGAAGTCCGACGCCCCGGCCTGCATGGCCTGGACCACGGTGTCGATCCCGCCGGAGGCGGTCAGGACGATGACCGGGTGCCGATATCCGCCCGCGCGAAGCTCGGTCAGGGTCTCCAGGCCCGAGCGTCCGGGCATCACAAGGTCGAGGAGGATGAGGTCGCACGGCGCCCCCGACGCCATCCGGTCCAGGAGGGCGTCGCCGCTGCCCAGCAGGGTGGCGGAGAATCCTTCCCGCTCGAGGACGGCCTGGATCAGGCGCCTCTGGGTCGGATCGTCGTCCACCACAACGATGGTCTTGCTCATGAACCGCAATCCCCGGAGGTTTCGGCCAGACGTTTGACCTGACCGGGCAAGCAGGATTGCAGGATCAGGTAAAGACCGGGTTTCCGGTTCATGAGCACGAGCCCGGCGGCCAAGGCAAGTGACGCCACGTCATGGCTTGCCGTTCCCTTCGCCCTGAGCATACTCGAACCTGCCCAGATCGGGCGTCCGGGGAGGAAAACATGACGCTTAAGCGCCTTGCGGGAGTATTCGCCTTGACCGTTCTGCTGGCGGCCTGCGGCCAGGCCGGCGGAAAAGGCGGGCGAGTGGACGGGGAGCGGCTTGCGGCGGCGACCGCCAACGGCGAATGGCTGGCGGTGGGCCGGACCTACGACGAGCAGCGCTACAGCCCCCTGGACAAGATCAACATCTCCAACGTCAAGGACCTGGGCCTCTCCTGGTACTATGAGTTCGACACCGACCGCGGCCAGGAGGCCACGCCCGTCATGGTCGACGGCGTGCTCTACACCACCACGGCCTGGTCAAAGGTGTTCGCCTTCGACGCGCGCACGGGCGCCCTGAAGTGGTCCTACGACCCCAAGGTCGATGGCTCCAAGGGCTACGACGCCTGCTGCGACGTGGTGAACCGCGGCGTCGCCGTCTGGAAGGGAAAGGTCTATTTCGGCACCCTCGACGGGCGCCTGATCGCCCTGAACGCTGATACCGGCAAGCCGGCCTGGTCGGTCCAGACCACCGACAACTCCAAGCCCTACACCATCACCGGCGCGCCCCGGATCGTGAAGGACAAGGTCCTGATCGGGAACGGCGGAGCCGAGTACGGCGTGCGCGGCTATGTCTCCGCCTACGACGCCGGCACCGGCAAGATGGCCTGGCGCTTCTACACGGCGCCCAATCCCGAGGGTAAGCCGGACGGCGCGGCCTCGGACAAGATCATGGCTGAGAAGGCCTCGGGCACCTGGTTCGGCGAGACCTGGAAGAAGACTGGCGGCGGCGCGACCATCTGGGACTCCATGGCCTATGACCCGGCCCTGGACATCATCTACCTGGGTGTCGGCAACGGTACGCCCTGGAACCACCAGAAGCGCTCGGACGGCAAGGGCGACAATC
>CAIMLY010000342.1 GCA_903842425.1 uncultured Alphaproteobacteria bacterium
ACCGATCTTGACCCCGGGTGCGGACTGCCGACGCTTGTACTCCGAGCCGTAGAGCAGGCGCTGGACCCGCTCGACGGTTTCCCTTGGGAACCCGCGGGCGACGATCTCGTCCAGGCTGGCCTCCTCCTCCACCAATCCATGGAGGATGGCGTCGAGGTCTGCGTACTCGGGCAGGCTGTCCTGGTCCTTCTGGTCCGGCCGGAGCTCCGCCGAGGGGGGCTTGGTGAGGATGCGCTCCGGGATGGGATCGGCGCCGCCGCCAAAGGGGTCGTTCGCGTTCCGCCACCGGCAGACCTCGTAGACCTCGGTCTTGTAGAGATCCTTCAGGACGTTGTAGCCGCCGCACATGTCGCCATAGAGGGTGGCGTAGCCCACGGCCATCTCGCTCTTGTTGCCCGTCGTCAGCAGCATGGAGCCCAGCTTGTTGGACAGCGCCATCAGGGACAGGCCTCGGATTCGCGCCTGGATGTTCTCCTCGGTCAGGTCCGGGGGACGGTTCCCGAACTGCGGGGTCAGCATTCCGGCGAACGCATCGACCGCCGGTGAGATCGGCACCTCGTCAAGGCGGACTCCCAGCCGGCGGGCGCAGTCGGCGGCGTCGTCCAGGCTCTCCCGGCTGGTGTAGCGGGACGGCAGCATGAAACAGCGCACGCGGTCCGCGCCCAGGGCGTCTGCGGCGACCACCGCCGTCAGGGCGGAGTCCACGCCGCCGGACAGTCCAAGGAGGACGCCGGGGAAGCCCGACTTGTTTACATAGTCCCGCAGGGCGACCACCATGGCGTGATAGACCTCGCCCAGGCCTCCAAGGCCTGCGGACACCGGCGCGCCCGCGACGCTCCATCCTCCGGGCCCTTCGCTCCAGCGCATGATCCCGAGGGCCTCCTCGAAGGACGGCAGGCGCATCACGACGGCGCCCTGGCTGTCGAGGGCGAAGGAGGCGCCGTCAAAGACGAGTTCGTCCTGGCCGCCGACCTCGTTCACGTAGACCAGGGGCAGCCCCGTCCCGGCGACGCGGGCCCGGGCGACCTCCATCCGCTCACGCTCTGCGGTCCGCCGGTAAGGCGACCCGTTGGGCGCCACGAGGATCTCGGCGCCCTGGGCCGCGAGGGTCTCGCACACATCAGGGGACCAGATGTCCTCGCAGATCGGAACACCGAGTCGCACGCCCCGCCAGGTAAAGACCGAGGGGCCCGCCCCGGGTTCGAAGACGCGCTTCTCGTCGAAGACCCCGTAGTTGGGCAGGTCGCACTTGAAGGCCACCCCCTGGACCCGGCCGCCTGCCAGGAAGGCAAGGCCGTTCCGCGGGCGGCGTCCGGGGGCCTCGGCGGGCCAGATGACGCCCACCAGGGCGGCGAACGCATCATCGGTCTCGGCTGCGAGGCGTTCTACAGCCGCCTGTCCGGCGCGCCAGAAGGCCGGCTTGAGCGCGAGGTCCTCGGGCGGATAGCCGTTGATGAACAGCTCCGGGAAGACCGCAAGATCGGCGCCCGCGGCGCGCGCCTCGGCCAGCTTGCGGCGGGCCAGGGCCTCGTTGGCCGCCACGGCGCCGACGGTGGGGTTCGCCTGGACGGCGGCGATGACAATCGACCTGGTCATGACCTGACCTTTAGCCCCGACCGGCCTCGCCCGCCAGTCGCCGTCCGGCGGGATTCAGCGGCCAGGATCCTGGACCGTGAAGGACGGGAGGGCCCGGACCATGTCGTACATGTTCGCCTCCGAGACCCGGATCAGGCCGTCGCCCGGCCGGTCGAGGTCCAGGATCAGCATGAAGGCCAGGGTCACGAGGAGGAACATCACCCACGAGATGCGCCTCCGGTGGGCGTGGGCCCCCGCGGCCACATACCCGAGGATTCCGGCCACCCCGACGGAATAGGCCATCAGGGCGAGCAGGACTGCAGGGGGAATCCGGGCGGCCAGCGCCGCCTTCCTCTGCCCCTCGACCTCGATGAGCCGGGTCACGCTCTGGACGAGGAAGTTGGCCAGGGCAGGCGTATCCGAGGCCCTGGCGGCGATGGCGGTCCTCTGCCACAGGGGGGCCTGGAGGGCCTCGGAATGCTCCTGTGCGGCCATTTGGACAGGACCGGACAGTTCCCCGGTCACCCTCCGGACCTGGGCGTAGGAAACCAGGACATTGCTCAGGTCCGTGCGGTAGGGCTCCGCCAGGAGCTGGGCGCGCATGTAGGCGACGCCGATGGCGTTGGCCTCCTCGACCACCAGGGTCCTGCGCAGTTCATGACGCGCCAGGGCCAGGGAGAAGGTGAAGGCGAT
>CAIMLY010000343.1 GCA_903842425.1 uncultured Alphaproteobacteria bacterium
CTCGCGGAGATGGACGGCCCGTTCCGCGCCTGGTTGCGACCCCGCCTCGCCAGCGGCGCCTACTTCGGATGGCTGGGCCTGGCCGCGAACGGCGAGGTCGTCGCCGGGCTCGGCATGATGGTCATCGACTGGCCGCCGCACCCCTCGCACCCGACCCAGTCCGCCCGCGGCTACATCCTGAACGTCTTCGTCGAGCCGGACCACCGCGGCCGCGGCCTCGCCCGCGCCCTCATGGACCTGGCCATGGAGGCGGCCCGCCAGCGCGGCCTCGACCACATGATCCTCCACGCCACCCCCATGGGCCGCCCTCTGTACGAAGCCCTGGGCTGGGGCCAGACGAGCGAGATGGGGTTGAGTTTGCGGGTGGGGGCCTGATGCCAATGCTAGGCTAGGCCAACAGCATTCCTCAGGGGTCACCCAGCAAGACTTGGTGGAGTTGTTCCACCCGATGCCCATCGAAATCTCCTATCGTGATGGCCGTCAAAACCCCTCCAATGTCGACAGCCGCCTGGGACGCCGCTGCAGCCTCAGCGTCCTCGAACGTTCCGAACCTGCCGACGGTGACGGGAGGGAGATAGACGGCCGTGGGGTGAAGCCTTGTGGCCAGCACACCCGAGTAGATTCTGTCGTGGAGGTCGGTGATCTGCTGCGCGCCCTCGTCGGGCAGAAAGAACAGATGGGCCCCCGGGCTCATGGGGTCGCGAACGGCGGCTATATTCGCCAGTTTGAAGGGGATCGGCTCCACCTCGGAGGCGATGTGCTGGACATGCCCCAGCACCTCTCCCACCGATACGCCGGCGAACGGGAAGACGAGGGTGAAGTGGGGTTCAACTCGTCCATGCAGGGCGTCATGCCGTCGGCGGATAGCCTCGATCTCTGCGCGATCGCGCGCCGGGATGTCGAGTTTCGCGAAGATCACCAGCATGGATCAGGGGACCAAACTCGACACTGAACCCAGCCACTGGGCGATTCCGTGGGCGGCATCATCGGCGGTCAGCTCTGTGACATCCAGCTGAAGTGAATCTTTGGCCCCCTGGCAATGCATCCGACGGGCGGTCCGTTCAGGTGGATGAGGGGCGCTGTCATCTCGTCATCCTAAGGCCGCAATGCCCTACTTCAAGGCGTAGCGTCACAGGCTTGGCCCGTCGCTTGCGCACACTCCGGCCACCAAGCCCCGCCCCGCCACTGACGATGGAGCCAAACATGGATGTCTCGGTTCAGGAGGCGTGTCGCAACCTGGATGCCCAGGGTGCGCTTCGCCGGCGGCCGGGGGGGAGTCCGGACGGCCTCGTGGCCTACGTCCGGGCACTCCTGGGCGACCGGATGCCTGCCGACCTCGAAGCCTTCTACCGCGAGGGCATAGAGGCTGTCGGCGACTTCAGGGCCATCCTTCCGAAGTGGAATGAACGCCCTGAGCGGCGACGGGAGGGTGTGCTGCGGGCCCTTCTGCCGGCTCAGGCGGTCCCGATCTTCTCGGATGGAGCCGGGAGCCTCTACGGACTGGACTTGTCCTC
>CAIMLY010000344.1 GCA_903842425.1 uncultured Alphaproteobacteria bacterium
CAGGTCATGGGCACTACCCACGGGGTCGAGATCTTCGCGATCTGCTGCCCGGACATCAGCCGCGACACCGCCAGCGACCTCGCCCGTTTCGTCCGTGAACCCGTCTGAGAGGACGCACCGCTCGCATGCCCGGGAGTCGTTCCCGGCCCCGCGTGCGGGAGGGTGACACGGTACGGTTCCGGCCCCCGGGAGTCATCGTAGGGGTCGAGAGGGTGGCCGATGATGCGGTGGAGCTCCGCGTTGCGGTCGAGCAGGCCCTGCGGCAGCTGATCTCGATAGTGGATCACAGTCCACACGTCGGGCCGGAGGTCGGCCTAGGCGGCGCTGACGCGCAGATCCAGCGTAGTCGGCCAGGGTCGTGCGGGACGCCTCCCCGCCCATCTCGTCCGGGGGCGTGATCGCACCCTGGGCCCCGGCGCCTGGTCCGACGAGCCATGAGGCATACCTATTCCACAATTCGTCCAGGAGAAAGGGCTTGTACTTTCGTCTAGCGGGATTTGAGGCGAATGATATCGTCTCGCCAAGGAAACCACTTGCTCAAATTCGAGTTTCCGGAGGAATCGTGCATGCCCTCAACGCCTGTCGAGTTCACCCCCGAATTCATCGCAGCGGCGAGCCCGCGCGACGTCCAGCTCTACGCCGACTTCCTGCAGAGCGGCGAACCCTATCGCAGTCTCTACCGGCCGGGGGTGCACACGGCAGCCAAGGGCGGTTTCAGCCATGACCCGAGCCGGGCCCCGGCGGACCTGCCGACCCCCGGGATCGACCTTGAAGACGAGGAGCTGTACTTCAACACGTCCGGTGCGGCCCAGGCCTACTGGAAGGACGCCGACCTGCCCCGGCCCCTGCGTGACATCGCCCGCCTGCGTCAGGATCTGAAGACCTGGGGCTACTGCCTGATCGCCGACGCTCTGTCGCCCGACCAGCTGGCCCGCATGCGGCGGCGGGTGGAGGAACAGGCCGAGGCCGAGCGGCAGGCGGGCCTGGCCGTCTGGCAGGGGGCTGCGCCACGCCCCGACGAACCCCTGCCCCGCCTGCAGTTCGTTCACTGCCTGATCAACAAGGGCGAACAGTTCGTCCAATGCGTCGAGCACGACCCGGCGGGCGTCCAGGGCGGACCAGTGATCGAGCAGTTGCTGAACGAGACCATGGGCCGCGACTTCCTGATGTCGTCCTTCATCGCCATCATCAGCCATCCCGGCAACAACCCCCAGGGCCTGCACATGGACCAGGGGACGGCGCCCTTCCACCTGCCGGACGCCCCCTTCACCGTGAACACCATGTTCATCCTCGCGGACACCTCGGCCCACAACGGAGGCACCCTCGTTGTGCCCGGATCGCACCGGCTGATGAGCGACGCGCCCGCCGGTCAACCGCTCACCCAACCCCTGCCCCCAGCGATCAACCTGGAGGCGCCGGCGGGCACGGTCATGATCTTCGAGGGCCGGCTCCTGCACGGCACGGGCGTGAACCGGAGCAACGACCTGCGCCCCATCCTGGTGATGAACAGCGTCAAGCCCTGGATGCGCCAGCAGGAGGCGCACCTGATGTCGACGCGGCGGGAGGTGCTGGAATCCGCCTCCCCCAAGCTGCTCTACCGGCTGGGCGCGCTGACCGGCTACGGCGGGGTCGAGGGGGCCTGGAACGGACCTGAATACCAGGTCGCCCAGCGCCTGATGATGGAGGCCGGAACCTACCTGCGGATCGGCCAACTGGGGCCGGAGTCCCCACCTGAGGCCCTGGGCGCCGACTATGGCTGGCGATACGGCGACGCCGCCCGGCGGCAGGCGCCCCATCAGCCCGCGACGCGCCCCGAAATCCGCACACGCTACGAAGGCCTGGAGCCGCCCTGGCGGAAGCCTGAGGGGCCAAAGTTCCCGCGGGAGCGCTGAGGCGGCTTCAACCCGTCAAAGGCCTCTGCCAGTCTGCCTGAAGGACAGAGGAGTCGCCCCATGATCACCGCCCTGCTCGCCGCCGCCGCCGTCGCGGCGACCGGATGCGACCTGGAACGGCCCTCCGGCGCGCCGGGGTGCACGCGGCAGGCCGTGGACGCCCTGCCCATGACCGCCCTGCAGGCGATCGGCACCCACAACAGCTACAAGATGGCCATCGCCCCCGCGGAGATGACTCTTCTGCGCGCGGCGGCCCCGAAGACGGCGGACAGCCTGGACTACAGCCATCCTGCCCTGACCGAGCAACTGGACGCTGGCGCCCGGCAACTGGAGCTGGACATTGTGCGGGACCCGGAGGGCGGTCGCTGGTCGCGGCCCCTGGGCCTGAAGATGGCCGGCGGCGGCGACTACGACGCCAGCCCCATGGCCTCGCCAGGCCTGAAGGTCATGC
>CAIMLY010000345.1 GCA_903842425.1 uncultured Alphaproteobacteria bacterium
CAACCGCCTGTCGGTCACGCGCACCACGCGCCTGCCCAGGAACATGACCTGGGTGGTGCGCGGCGCCGTCCAGGCGGCCAGTGGGAACCTGCCCAACAGCGAGCAGATCGGCGGCGGGGGCGTGGGAAGCGCGCGCGGCTACTATCCGGACACGGCCGTAGGCTCGACCGGCGTGATCCTGAACACCGAGCTGCGGCTGGCGCCCTTCAGCCCCGCAACCCTGCTGGCGCCGAAGAGCCGGCTCAATGACACCCTCCAGGCTGGCGTGTTCTATGACCTGGTGGACATCCAGCAGCCGAAGGTCGTCGAAGGCGGGTCTCCGCCGGCGCGGCTGGAAAGCGTGGGCGTCCTGCTCAACTACGCCATTGGACCGCGGCTGGACGTGGCCGTTGACTGGGGGTTTCAGTTGAAGAAGGCTCCCAACGAGCTCAAGCGGGGCGACTATCTCGCCGTGTCCGTCTCCATGAGTTTCTAGGCCGCCGGGACGCCTGGCGGCGCGCGAGGGGGCCCGGGATGGAAGGCTTGCACACACTCTACGCCGGGCGGGTGCGCTCCGGGATCGACAGCCGGATCGAGGATCCCGAGGGCGGGCTGGGCGCTGAGCGCCGGGAGGCCGCCGAGGTCGCCCACGCCGCCTTTGCCGCACCCTGGCGGCTCCAGCCTGTCCTGGACCGCTTCGCCGCTCGGCGACTGGATTCCGAGGGTCCCGACGGTGCGGAGGGCCTGGACCTCGGTCCGTCGCTGTCGCCCCTTCCGGTCCCCGACGGCCTGTTCGAGGCGCTCTGGGCGATTGTCGAGGGCGCCGGTGGAGGTCGCTCGGCCCTTGAGTTCACCCAGGCGACGGCGGCCCTCGGCGGCCAGCTGGACCCGGGTTTCCTGGCGGCCCAGCGGGCGGTGAGCCTGCAATGGCCCGGGGTCGCCGAGGCCGCCGCCCGGGGCTGGCCCGAGCCTTTCACCCTGGAGCAACTCGCCGCCGCCCCCCGAGGCTCCCTGGCGGGCGAGTTCCACGATCTGATCGTCTGCAACGGATTTGACCTTGAGGTCCTGGACCGGGACGCCCTGTCCCTGCGCGACCTGCCGCCACCCCTCGACTACCTGAACGCCCGGATCCTGCAGGTCCATGACCTTTGGCACCTGGTGGGCGGGTACCGGACCACCGGGCTCCACGAGATCGCCATCTCGGCCTTCCAGCTCGCCCAGTTCGGACACGCCTATTCCGGCTTCGTCCTCGCCGTCACCCTGACCTCGGCCTCGGCCGACCCGCTTCGTTACGCCGTGCTGTCCGGGGTGATCGCCTCGGCCTGGCGGCATGGCCGGACGACCCCGCCGCTCCTGGGGGTCGACTGGCCCGCCCTCTGGGACCAGCCCCTCGATGCGGTCCGCGAGGCCCTGGGCGTCCGGCCCTTCGACTCGCCCTGGCCCGCCGATCTCTTCGAGCGGGCCGCCTGAGGCGCTCCCCTGGCCCGTCGCCGTTGCCACTGGCGGGACGAAACCCTACTTTCCGCCAGGCGCCCAGAGGCGCCCTCGCCAACTCGACACGGAGGGATACCCATGCTCGGCAGAATGCAGGACTGGCCGCTGACCGTTGACCGGATTCTGGATCACGCGAAGGCCTGGCATGGCGATCGCGAGATCGTCTCCCGCTCGGTCGAGGGGCCCATCGTCCGCACGACCTACGCCGAGGTCCACGACCGCGCCAAGCGCATCTCCAACGCCCTGAGGGCCATGGGCATCCAGCAGGGGGACCGTGTCGCCACCCTGGCCTGGAACACCGCCCGCCACCTGGAGGCCTGGTACGGCATCATGGGCATCGGCGCAGTCTGCCACACCCTGAATCCCCGGCTCTTCTCCGAGCAGCTCGTCTACATCATCAACCATGCCGAAGACCGGGTGATCTTCACCGACCTGACCTTCCTGCCGGTCCTGGCCCAGATCCGCGACCAGATCCCCACCGTGAAGCACTTCGTGGTCCTCACCGACGAGGCGCACATGACCGACCAGCTTCCGGGGGCGCTGGCCTACGAGAGCCTGGTCGCCGGCCATTCCGCCGACTGCGCCTGGGGCGGCTTCGACGAGAACAGCCCGGCCGGCCTCTGCTACACCTCGGGCACGACGGGCAACCCGAAGGGCGTCCTATATTCCCACCGCTCCAACTTCCTTCACACCCTGGTGACCGCCGGCGTGGACGTGATGGGCATGGGGGCCACCGAGACGGTCCTTCCGGTGGTGCCCATGTTCCACGCCAATGCCTGGGGCATCGCCTTCTCGGCGCCCGCCGTCGGGGCCAAGCTGGTCATGCCGGGCCCGAAGCTCGACGGCGCCTCGGTGCACGAGCTGCTGGAGTCCGAGAAGGTCACCTTCTCCGCCGCCGTGCCCACCGTCTGGCAGATGCTGCTGACCCACCTGCGCCAGACCGGCGGCAAGCTGAGCACGCTGAAGCGCGTGGTGATCGGCGGCTCGGCCGTGCCCGAGGCCATCGTCCGCGGGTTCCGCGACGAGTTCGGCGTCGACGTCACCCATGCCTGGGGCATGACCGAGACCTCGCCCCTGGGCACCCTGGCCAACCCCTCGGCCAAGGTCGCGGAGATGGACGAGGAGACCCAGCTGAAGTTCAAGCTCAAGCAGGGGCGCCCGCCGCTCTGCATCGACCTGAAGCTGGTCGACGACGAGGACAAAGTCCTGCCCCACGACGGCTCCACCTTCGGCCGCCTGATGGTCAAGGGCCCCTTCGTGGTCGGCGAGTACTTCAAGGGAGACGGCGGCGAGATCCTCGACACGGATGGCTTCTTCGACACCGGCGACGTGGCGACCATCGACGCCTACGGCTACATGCAGATCACCGACCGATCGAAGGACGTGATCAAGTCGGGCGGCGAGTGGATCAGCTCCATCGAGATCGAGAACATCGCCGCAGGCCACCCCAAGGCCGAGCTGGCGGCGGTGATCGGCGTCGCCCACCCCAAGTGGGACGAGCGGCCCCTCCTTCTGGTCAAGCTCCGTCCGGGCGAGACCGGGACCAAGGAGGAGTTCCTGAAGTTCCTCGAGGGAAAGATCGCCAAGTGGTGGACGCCGGATGACGTCGTCTTCGTGGACGACATCCCGCTGGGCGCCACGGGCAAGATCGACAAGAAGCTCATCCGCCAGCGCATGGCGGACTACGTGCTGCCGACGGCGGGCTGACCCGCCGGCCCGGCGGGGCGGCGTTGACCTCGATCAAGGCGGCGTCCGCCGTAGTGCGGAGGATGGGGGCCTCACCAGGAGGTTCACATGCCCCATCTTTCCCCTGCCGAGCAGGCCTATCTGCTGACCGCCCTCGGCGCCTTCGCCGTCTTCATCCTGGCGCTGGGCAGCGTCTCGACCCGCATCATGCTGGGCCGCAAGGACCCGCCGGCGAGGGGCTGACCCCGCCGGTCCCTCAGGGCCGCCGGTAGGTCGCGCCCGGTCCGGGCTCTCCGTCGCAGGCCAGCACCCCCCGGCGGACCAGGTCTATGGCGTGCCCGAGCAGGGAGTTGGCCGCCGCCGGGTGCAGGCGCTTGTCCACCGCCGCGTAGAGCTCCGGCACCATGTCGTCGATCCGGCCGACCCCCTTGTCCACGCAGGCCAGGAACTGGGCCTCGCGACCGCGCCGGTGCGCCGCGTAGGCGGCGACGAACGGCGCCACCTCGGTGATGGGCGGGCCGTGGGTCGGCCACAGGGTGGCGAAACTGCGGTCCGCCACCTTCTGCAGGCTGTCCATGTAGGCGGTCATGTCGCCCCCCGGCGGCGAGACCACCGTGGTCGACCACCCCATGATGTGGTCTCCGGAGAACAGGGCGTTCTCCTCGAGCAGGGCGTAGCAGATATGGTTGAGGGTGTGGCCCGGCGTGGCGACGGCCTCCAGGGTCCAGCCCGGCCCGCGGATCACCTCACCCCCGCGCACCACGATCTCGGGCCGGAAGCCCTCGTCCTCGTCGGCCTCCACCACGATCCCGTCCGCGGCGCCGATCCGCGACGGGGGGCAGCCATGGATCCTCGCCCCGGTCCGGGCCTTGAGCGGGCCGGCGAGGGGAGAGTGGTCCGAATGGTGGTGGGTGATCAGGATGTCGGTGATGGTCTCGCCGGCGGTGGCCGCCAGGATGGCCTCCAGGTGATCGTCCAGGTCCGGGCCGGGGTCGATGACCGCCACCTGCCCCTTGCCGATGATGTAGGTGCCCGTGCCCAGGAAGGTGAAGGGGCCGGGATTGTTCGCCACCACGCGGCGGATCAGCGGCGAGACCTGGTCGCAGGCGCCGTATTCGAAGGTGATGTCCTTGACGAAGGGAATCATCGGCCCGCTCACATCGGCCGGGGCAGGACGGGGGAAAGATCGTAGCCGGCGCCGGCCGCCAGGGCGACCAGGGCCTCCCGGTCGTGGTCGCCGGCGCGCAGGGACCCCAGGGCCCAGGCCGTGACCGACCGTGTTCCCGACCGGCAATAGGCCAGCACCGGGCCCGGCGAGCCGGCGACGGCGGCGAAGACCGCGTCGGCGGTGGCCGCGTCGGGCATTCCTGCGAAGGGAATGTGCACGAACTCCAGGCCGGCCGCCTGGGCGGCGGCCTTCATCGCCGCCCCGGCGGGCTGGCCGGGACCTTCGCCGTCCGGCCGGTTGCAGACCACCCGCACGAAGCCCTGGGCCGCGGCGGCGGCCATGTCCTCCGCCGCCAGCTGCGGGGAAACGGAAAAGCGCTCGGTGACGCGGTGGAACTCGGACATGGACCCATCCTCCAGACGCCCCGCCGCCTGGAAGCCGGGCGGGTGCGTTGACATCATCGGGGGGGGATGAAACTTTCGCAATCGTCAGGCCCGCAAAAAGACCTCGTCACGGCTTCCCAGCATGCTCCGCTTCATCGCCCGTCGACTGCTCGTGGCCGGGCCCACCCTGCTGGTGGTGATCACCCTGGCCTTCTTCATGATGCGGGCGGCGCCCGGCGGCCCCTTCGACACCGAGCGGCGCCTGCCTCCGGCGGTCGAGCAGAACCTCAAGGCCCGCTACGGCCTCGACCGCCCCCTGCACGAGCAGTACCTGGCCTATCTCGGCGGCGTGGTCCGCGGTGACTTCGGCCCGTCGCTGAAGTACCCGGACAAGTCCGTCGCCGACATCCTGAAGCAGAATGCGCCGGTCAGCCTCAGGCTGGGCCTGGCCTCCATCCTGCTGGCGATGGCGGTGGGAGTCTCGCTGGGCGTCCTGGCCGCCCTGCGCCGGAACGGGCTTTTGGACGTAGGCGCCATGGGCCTGGCCATCCTCGGGGTCTGCGTGCCGACCTTCGTGACGGCGCCCCTGCTGATCCTGCTCTTCGGCTCCACCCTTCAATGGCTGCCCAACGGCGGCTGGAACGGCGGGGCCCTGCCGAACATGATCCTGCCGGTCGTCGTCCTGGCCCTGCCGCAGGCAGCCATCATCTCGCGCCTGACCCGGGCCGGCATGATCGAGGCCCTGGGCGCCGGCCATGTCCGCACAGCCCGGGCCCGGGGCCTGCCGGAGGCCGCCGTCGTCCTGCGCCACGCCCTGCGTCCGGCCCTGACCCCCCTGGTCAGCTATCTCGGCCCGGCCGCCGCCGGCCTGCTGACCGGCTCCCTGGTGGTGGAAAAGATCTTCAATCTTCCGGGCCTCGGGAAGTTCTTCGTCATCAGCGCCCTGCAGCGGGACTACACCGTGGTGATGGGCATGATCGTGGTCTATGCCGGGCTGGTCCTGCTGCTGAACCTGCTGGGCGACCTGATGCTGGCCATGGTGGACCCCCGGGTGCGCCTGTCATGACCGACCTCGCCGCCTCGCCCGCTCCGGCCGCCCGCGGCCGCAGCCTCACCGACGACGCCATCGCCCGCCTGAGGGCCAACCGCGCCGCCCTCATCAGCCTCGGCGTCCTCGCCCTCCTGACCCTCTTCGCCGTCCTGGGCCCGATGCTGAGTCCCTGGCCCTACGACCAGGTGAACAAGGACCATGTCTGGGTCCCGCCCCTGACCGACGGCCACCTGCTCGGGACCGACGCCCTCGGCCGCGACCTCCTGGCCCGGCTGGCCATGGGCCTGAGGGTCTCACTGGCCATCGGCCTGGTCGCGACCCTGGTCTCGCTGGTGATCGGCGTGGCCTGGGGGGCGACGGCGGGATACATCGGCGGCGCCGTGGACGAGGGCATGATGCGGATCGTCGACGTTCTTTACGCCCTGCCGTTCATCTTCTTCGTCATCCTGCTGATGGTGGCCTTCGGCTCGAACATCCTGCTGATCTTCGTGGCGATCGGCGCGGTGGAGTGGCTGACCATGAGCCGGATCGTGCGCGGCCAGACCCTTTCGCTGAAGCAGAAGGAGTTCATCGAGGCTGCGCGCGCAGCCGGCCTCGGTCGGCTCGCCATCGTGGCCCGGCACATCATCCCCAACCTGCTGGGGCCGGTGGCGGTCTATGTCACCCTGACCATCCCGGCCGTGATCCTGGCCGAGAGCTTCCTGTCCTTCCTCGGCCTCGGCGTGCAGCCGCCCATGGCCTCGCTCGGCACCCTGATCTCGGCGGGCGCCCAGGACATGGAGATGGCCTGGTGGCTGCTGGTCTTCCCGGCCCTGGCCATGGCCGCCACCCTGGCCGCCTTCAACTTCATCGGCGACGGCCTGCGCGACGCCCTCGACCCCAAGGACCGCTGAGGGGGCCTATTCCTCGCGGCGGGCGCGGAAGGCCGTCATGCCGTTGACCTTCATCAGGTAGCTGCCCAGGGCGGCCCGCCGGATGACAACCGGGTCGCCGGGCTTCGGATCGCGGGGCATGACCTCCTGGTCAGTCTGCTCCCACCGGGAGCCGTCGGCGAGTCGCAAGCCCCAGCCCCGATTCGCCGTCCGATAGACGCTGGCGACGGTGGTCTCGACCGCCTCGACCTCGGTCTTCTCACCGCCCGCGAACAGGCCCGTGAGTGCGGGAACCGAAAACCCGAAGGCGTCGCGCCGGACGGCCTTCACTTGTTCCCGGTCCACGACGGTCAGGGCGCCGCTCCGGACCTGCCCGATGACTCGGGACGCTAGGGCGTCGAAGCAGGCCAGCCTCTCGGTGTCCGCCTTCTGCTGTGAACAGGCCTCGAGGTCTGCCGCCAGGTCCACGCCTGTCCCGGCCGCCTTCGACGCTGGCGCCAGGGCCAGGCCCGCGACGAGGAGGGCTGCAGCGAGTGGCGGGAAATAGGTTCTGGACACGTCTGACGCCCCTCTTCGCTGGAATGGATAACCGACCGTCATCATGTTGCCATAATGCGACACAATTCGCCATATTCCCGGACAGGCTCGGCTCTCCGTTGACGTAAGCGAGTCGCCGTATCAATCACGACTGATAGCTTGCGCCGACTTCCCGTCTGGCGCACCGGTGGATTTGCGTGCAGGTCCGGCGGAATGCAACAAAGGAGCATGTCTTGAGCAGCAACTCGATCCGCAGGCGTCTTCTGGCGTCGACCGTCCTCGCCGGCGCCATCGCCTCTGTCGCGGGCGTCGCCTCGGCGGCTGAGTCCGAAGTGACCGAAATCGTCGTCACCGGCTCGCGCATCGTCCGGCAGGACTTCGTGGCCATCAGCCCGGTGACCACCGTCGGCTCCGAGAATATCCAGGCGACCGGTACGCTCACCGTCGAGAGCCTGCTCAACGAACTGCCCCAGATCGTCCCGGGCAACACCCGGACCTCGAACAACGCCGGCGGCGAGGACTTCGCCACTGTCGACCTGCGGGGCCTCGGCCCGGGCCGCACCCTGGTGCTGGTGAACGGCGAGCGCGTGCCCGCCTCCTCGACCACCGGCGTGGTCGACGTGAACACCATCCCCGCCTCGCTGATCTCGCGCGTGGAGGTCGTGACGGGCGGCGCTTCGGCCGTTTATGGCTCCGACGCCGTGGCCGGCGTCGTGAACTTCATCCTCAAGGATAACTTCGAAGGCGCCGAGCTGAACGTCTCCTACGGTTCCAGCTTTGACGGCAAGCAGCCGGAATACGAGATCAACGGCGCCATCGGCGGTGACTTCGCCAGTGGCCGCGGCAACATCGCCGCCTTCGCTTCCTATTACAGCCGCGACAAGGTCGGTCAGGGCGAGTTCGACTTCTCCCGGAAGTCGGCCGCGGCCTTTGCCGATGCGGATGACAACTACTTCGTGGTCGATACCTACGATGAGGCCAACAAGCTCCTCGCCGGCGGTGGTTACCTGGCGTTCTCGGGCGGCTCCTCCACCCCGGCGTGGGGCGTGATCCCCGGCGGTCAGGGCTTCCAGAACCTGGCGACCCTTCTTCCGGCCCAGTTCGGCGCCGGGACCTACGACACGAACTGCGACGGTGTGGCCAACACCACCGCCTTCAATACCGGCAACCTTACCTTCGACCCGACTGGCAAGCTCTCACCGTCCCAGACCTCCGGCGCCTGCGCCGTGCCCTCGGGCACCGGTGACCGCACGGGCATCCGCGGTGGCTCGACCCGGTACAACTACGCCCCGGACAACTACCTGATCACCCCGGCCGAGCGGATCAACTTCACCACCATCCTGACCTATGACATCACGGATGATATCAAGGCCAAGGTGAACCTGAACCTGGTGAACACCACCCAGGAGGTCCAACTGGCCCCCACTCCGGCGGGCCCCGGTACTGAAATCACTGTCACGCCCACCCCGGCCATGCTGGCCTACATCCAGACGGCGCATCCGGACCTCTACACGGCCATTCAGGGCCGCACGACGCCCTCTGCTCCGTTCAAGATGTATCGTCGCTTCAACGAAGTCGGCACCCGGAACGCCTTCAACGAGAACAACGCCTACTATCTGTTGGCCGTCGTCGACGGCAAGATGACGGATACCTGGTCCTGGAGTGTCACGGCCAGCTACGGCTCCAGCCGGTTCGACTCCCGCGGCACCAACAGCGTGAACTCGACCGCCCTGAACCAGGGTCTCGCGGGTTGCCAGACCGCCGCCGGCGCCTCGTTGGGTGCAGCCGCCCTCCCGGGCTGCGTCACCCTCGACGTCTTCGGCGAAGGCACCCTGAACAAGGCGATGGTGGACTTCATCCGGGTCAACACCTTCTCCAGCACCGACATCGAGGAAAGCCGGATTTCTGGCTTCGTCCGCGGTAACGCGTTCGAACTTCCCGCGGGCCCCGTGGCCGTGGTGGTCGGCGCCGAGTATCGTGAGTCCAGCGCCAACTTCCGGGTCGACAACGAGCAGCGCACCGGCAACATCAAGGGCTTCAACGCCACCCAGGACCAGTCGGGTACCGTGGACGTCGGCGAACTGTACGGCGAAATCGCCGTGCCGCTGCTGAAGGATGTCTTCCTGGCTGAATCCCTCGGGATTGAGGCCGGTTACCGCTTCTCGGATTATTCGAGCATCGGCGGCACCAGCACCTACAAGATCGGCCTGAACTACGCGCCGATCTCGTCGGTCCGCATTCGAGGCATCTACAACAAGGCGGTCCGCGCCCCGAACGTGTTCGAGCTCTTCCAGGCGGGCGACCAGGGCTTCCCGAGCTACTCGGATCCCTGCGCGGCGGCCCGCAACCCCTCGGCGTCGACCCTGGCCTTCTGCTCAGCCAAGGCCGGCGGCTTCAACTATGCCGGATATACGCAGCCGAACACCCAGGTTCAGGCCTTTGCCTTCGGCAACCCGGACCTGCTCCCGGAAGAAGCTGAAACCTATACTGCCGGTGTGGTCTTCCAGCCGGAGACCTTCCTGCTCGGCAACATCAAGGCCAGCGTTGACTACTACAATATCAAGATCACCGATGCGATCGGTGCGCTGGGCGCCGGCTTCTACATCAGCCAGTGCTACACGGGTCAAGACCTGACCAGTGACGCCTGCCAGCGGATCGTCCGTGACAACGCCTCGGGTAATATCGTCTCGGTGAACACGAGCCGCGGCAACATCTCGGAGATTGAGACGTCTGGTTATGACGTGCAGGTTGATTACACGCTTGACCTGGACTCGCTCAACCTGCCGGGCCGCCTGAACGTCAACGAACTCTTCTCGTATATGGAAACCTATACGGTGAACGGTTCGGAGCAGGTCGGCTTCAACAACTCCGGCGTCGGCGGCGCCTCTCCGGAGTGGAAGTCTGTTCTGTCGGCGACCTACTCCCTCAACGACTGGCAGGTCTTCGCTCGCTGGAGCTACGTCCCGACCATGACGGCGGCGACCTTCGAGAATGAGCTGCCCGCCGCTTCGTTTGTGGACGTTTCGGCCCGCTGGAACGTCAATGACCGTCTCCAGCTGACCGGCGTGATCGGCAACCTGATGGACGAGCGTCCGCCGCAGATCACTGAGGGTCTCTTCGGCCAGGCGAACACCGACGTGCAACTGTACCGGGTCCTGGGTCGCACCTTCCAGGTGAAGGC
>CAIMLY010000346.1 GCA_903842425.1 uncultured Alphaproteobacteria bacterium
CCTGGTACTCGTCCACCAGGATGTAGCGGAAGCGGCGGTGGTACTCCTCCAGGATGTCCGGCCGGGCCTGGAGCAGGGTCAGGTTGTGCAGCAGGAGGTCGCCGAAGTCGCAGGCGTTCAGCACCCTCAGGCGCTCCTGGTAGGCCCGGTAGAGCTCCTGGACCTTGTTGCCGGCGAAGCCCGCGCCCTCTCCGGAGGGCAGCTTCTCGGGCGTCCAGCCGCGGTTCTTCCAGTGGTCGATCAGGCCGGCCAGGGCCTTGGGCGTCCACCGCTTCACGTCGATGTTGGCCGCCTCCATCACCTGCTTGACCAGGCGCTCCTGGTCGTCGGTGTCGAGGATGGTGAAGGTCGACTTCAGGCCCACGATCTCGGCGTGCCGGCGCAGGAGCTGGGCGGCGATGGAGTGGAAGGTTCCCAGCCAGCGCAGGCCCTCGGCCTCGGGCCCGAGGGTGGCGGCCAGGCGCTCGCGCATCTCCCGCGCGGCCTTGTTGGTGAAGGTGACCGCCAGGATCTCCCAGGGCCGGGCCCGGCCGGTGGCCAGGATGTGGGCAAGCCGCGTGGTCAGCACCCGGGTCTTGCCCGTGCCGGCGCCGGCCAGCACCAGCACGGCGCCGTCGACGGCCTCCACCGCCTCGCGCTGCTCGGCGTTCAGGCCCTTGAGGTAGTCCGCCTCTCCGCCGCGCAGGCCCGCGCTGGCCCTCTGGCTGAGGGTCAGGGGCCGGTCCGCGTCCGGGCCGCCGTGTGATTCCGTCTCCGACATGGGAACAGATGTAGCACGCGGGGCGCGGGGGATTCAGCCCTTCGCCTGCAGGGCGGCGACGCGGCAGGCCGAGGCCAGGGGCCGCTCGCCCCGGCCGGCGTCGATCTCGGCGAGCAGGGCGGACAGGCGCAGGCTGCGGGCGGCGGCCAGCGCCTCGAGCGCCGCCCAGAATTCCGGCTCAAGGGCCAGGGAGGTGGCGTGGCCGGCGAGGTGGACCGAGCGCTTCTGGAGGGTCATGGCCGACAGGCATACACCCGATCGGATTCCAGCGGCAGGTCCTTGAATCCCGGCCGCTGCGGCGCTACTTCAGCCGCAACTGAACAGTGTTTAGTGGACGACATGACCGCCAACGTTCTGACTGCGGATACACCCATCCCCGCCCCCCGTCGCGACTGGGCCGCCGCCCTGCGCGCCCTGCGCCGGCTGCTCAGGGACAAGGAAGACACCCGGCAGGTCTTCGAGATCATGCGGGCCTTGTCGGGGGACTCCGTGGGCCGGTCCTATCGGAAGCTGTGCTCCACGCCCCGGGGCGGCCGGATCGCCTATGAACGCGTCGAGCTGGCCCGCCGGCTGATGGACGACGCCTGGCTGGACAGCCTGCCCGAGGGCTCGGTCGGCGCAGCCTACCGGACCTTCATCCGTAGCCAGGACCTGTCGGCGGAGGGCCTCGCCGAGGTCAGCCGTGAGACGGGCGGCGAGATCGACACCCCGCACCCCGTGGCCTGGATGGCCCGCCGGACCCGGGACGTCCACGACCTCTGGCACATCCTGACCGGCTATGGCCGCGACGGCCTGGGCGAGGCCTGCCTCGTGGCCTTCTCCTACCCGCAGACCCGCAGCCTGGGCTGGGCCCTGATCGCCCTGGGGGCGGTCTCGCGCGCCCGTGGCGGCCGCTACCCCTACGCCAAGGCCATCTGGCAGGGCTACCAGCGCGGCAAGGCCGCCAGGTGGCTGCTGGGCGAGGACTACGAGACCCTGCTGGCGGAACCGCTGGACGCCGCCCGTCGGCGGCTGCGGATCACCCCGCCGACGATCTACGACGCCATCCCGCCCGAAGCGCGCGACATCGTCGCCGGCCCAGCCCCGACGGGAACGCCGGTCCCGGCGGCTGCCTAGGCGCCGAATGCAGCCGGGGTCGCGGTTGACCCCCTCACCGGGCTTTGCCCGGAGCTCCCCCTGATGGGGAGCAATTGGCTCTCTCATTCCTCCCCCCAGGGGGAGGCGGACCGCGCAGCGGGCCGGAGGGGGTTTGCGGAGCCTAGGGCTCCAGGCGCTTGTCATCCAGGCGGCGGGCGGCCAGGGCGGTGTCCGCCTTCGCCTGGGTCTTCTCGGCCTTGGTGCGCCCGAAGGCCACGCGGTTCTCGGCGGCCTGGGCCTTGTCCGCCGCCTTCGCCCGGGCCTTGCGGGCCTTGTTCAGGCTGACGACCGTCACGGCCTACTTCACCGAGGCGCAGAAGCGCTGGATGCGGCCGCAGGCGTCCTCAAGCACCGCCTCGGAGGTGGCGTAGCTGATGCGGAAGAAGGGCGAGAGGCCGAAGGCCTCGCCGAACACCACCGCCACGCCCTCGGCCTCGAGCAACTCGTTCGCGAAGTCCTTGTCCGAGCCGATCACCCGGCCGGAAGGCGCGGTGCGGCCGATGAGCGTCTCGCAGGAGGGATAGACGTAGAAGGCGCCTTCCGGCGTCGGGCAGGCCAGGCCAGAGGCCTGGTTCAGCATGGAGACCACCAGGTCGCGGCGCTTCTGGAACAGGGCGGCGTTGGGCTTGATGAAGTCCTGGGGGCCGTTCAGCGCCTCGACGGCGGCGTACTGCGAGACCGAGCAGGGGTTGGAGGTCGACTGGCTCATGACCTTGGCCATCAGCTTGATCAGGGGCTCGGGGCCGGCGGCGTAGCCGATCCGCCAGCCGGTCATGGCGTAGGCCTTGGAGACCCCGTTCATGGTCAGGGTGCGCTCGTA
>CAIMLY010000347.1 GCA_903842425.1 uncultured Alphaproteobacteria bacterium
GTGCTCTACTATTCGGCCAACGACAAGACCTACGACGGCACCAACGTCGCCAGCCTCGACTTCTCCCAGGCCACGCTCTTCGGCGCCGTGACCGGCGACGTAGTTACCCTGAACCCGGCCGCCGCAACGGGGACCTTCGCCACCAGCAATGCGGGCTCCGGGATCGGGGTCACGATCAGCGGGCTCACCCTCTCCGGCGCCAGCGCCGCCAACTACGCCATCGTCCCGTTGTCGGGCGTGACGGCCAACATCAACCCGCTGGGGATCAGCGTCTCGGGCGTCTTCGCGAACTCGCGGACCTACAATGCGACCACGGTCGCCACCCTGAACACGGCCGGCGCCACCCTGAACGGTGTCCTTGCCGGGGATGTGGGGCAGGTCAGCCTGAACCTGGCGGGCGTGGGCGGAACCTTCCTCTCGCCCTATGTCCGCAACGGCATTCCCGTCACCGCCTACGGCTTCGGCCTGAGCGGCGCCAAGTCCGGCAACTACACCGTGGCCCAGCCGGGCGGCCTGTCCGCCAACATCACGCCGGCGCCCCTGACGGCGACGGTGATCTCCACGCCGACCAAGACCTACGACGGGTCGACGTCGGTCAGCGTGCCCGTCGCGGGCATCACCGTCTCGGGCTTCTTCGGTACGGATGGCGCGACCGTGGGCCAGTACGCCGCCTCGGCCTTCAACTCTCCGGACGCGGGCGCCAGCGTCGGGCTGACGGTCACGCTGCGGGCGCCGGACTTCGTCGCCACGGGCTTGACGGACCTGTCCAACTACCTCTTCCCGACGACGGCGACGGGAACCGGGGTCATCAACCGCGCCAACCTCACCGCGCAGGTGATCGGCCGGCCGACCAAGGTCTACGACGGCAATGCACTCGCAACGGTTTCGGCGGCGAATTTCCGGATCAACGGGTTCGTCAGCGGGCAGGGCGCCACGGTCAACGCCACCTCGGGGACCTACAGCTCCGCCAACGCCGGCGACCGGACCGTCAGCGTCACCTTTGCAGGCGCCCCGGACTTCACGGCGAATGCGGGGACCAACCTCGCCAACTATAACCTGCCGGTCTCGGCGACGGGCTCGGGGACCATCAGCCCCAAGAGCCTGTCGGTCTCGATCATCGGCAACCCGACCAAGACCTATGACGGCGCCACCGCCGCGACCCTGGCTTCCGCGAACTACTCGGTCTCAGGCCTGATCGGGACAGACGCCTTCACGGTGACCAGGACGGCCGGGACCTATGATGTCGCGGACGCCGGCGGCCGCACCGTGACCGCGCTCCTGGCGGCGGCCGACTTCACGGCGGTGGGCTCGACCCTCGCCGGCAACTACGTCTTCCCCGCCAGCGCCACGGGCGTTGGCCAGATCAACCCGAAGTTCCTGACCATCATCCGGGTGGAGAGGGTCTACAACAGCCTCAACACCGTGGCGGGGTCGACCTTCACCCTCGCCGGCGTGGTGGCCTCTGACGCCGGGGCCGTGGGGATCGACACCGCACTCGTGACCGGCACCTTCGCCGACAAGAACGTCGGGACGGGCAAGGCCGTCGACCTGGCGGGCCTGTCCCTGACGGGCGCGCGGGCCTTCAACTACGGGCTTGCCGTACCGGTCGCCGGCTCTCCGATTGGGGTGATCACCAAGGCGACCCTGTCCTTCTCCGGGCCGACGGCGGTCAGCCGGGTCTATGACGCCACCCGCGTGGCCCAGATTGACAATACCGCCCCGATCCTCTGGACCGGTCTCTTCTCCGGTGATCTTGTCAGCCTCGACAGCGTGCCGACCACGGGTCTGTTCGACACCAAGAACGTCGGCGTGAACAAGCCGGTGACGGTCAGCGCCTACAGCATCACGGGCGCGGATGCGGGCAACTACAGCCTGGTCCAGCCCACGGGCCTCACCGCCACCATCACGCCCCTCGCCGGCGCCCTTGCGGTCACCAGCGTGGTCAAGACCTACGACGGGTCCACGGCCCTGCCCTCGGCGAGTGCGGCCTACACCCTGTCGGGGGTCCTTGCGGGAGACACGGTCACGGTCGCGTCCGCGACCGGCGCCGGCTTCGCCAGCAAGAACGTGGCTTCCGGCCTGGACGTCTCCATCTCCACTGTCACCCTCGGCGGCGCGGATGGCGGGAACTATGTGGCGCCGACCGGCCCTGCGAGCCCCAACACCATCGGG
Organism: uncultured Alphaproteobacteria bacterium; assembly: GCA_903842425.1. Taxonomy (GTDB): domain Bacteria; phylum Pseudomonadota; class Alphaproteobacteria; order Caulobacterales; family Caulobacteraceae; genus Phenylobacterium. The sequence goes on from CAIMLY010000347.1 coordinate 2,173, forward strand.
ACCATCAATCCCCGGAGCCTGGTCGCCGCCGTCACCGGCAACCCGACCAAGACCTACGACGGAAATACAAGCGCCACCCTGACCTCCGCCGACTACACGCTCAGCGGCTGGGTGGCGGGCGAAGGCGCGACGGTCACCAAGACCGCCGGGACCTACAACTCGGCGAACGCCGGCTATCCCTACACCGGGCGCTCGGTGACGGTGTCCCTGGCCGGATCCGACTTTGCGGCGACCGGGGCCACCCTGCTGTCCAACTATATCCTGCCGACCGCAGCGACGGGCGGCGGCACCATCAACCGCGCGGCCCTGACCGTCAGCGGGGTCACTTCCTCGGACAAGATCTACGACGGCAACACCACGGCGGTGGTCAATGCGGGCGGTTCAGCCCTTGTGGGCGTCGTCGCCACGGATGTCGGCCAGGTTTCCCTGACGACGGGCGCCGCCACCGGGACCTTCGCCAGCGCCAATACCGGAACCTGGACCGTCACCTTCGCGGGCTTCGGCCTCTCGGGCGCCCAGGCCTCCAACTACACCCTGACCCAGCCGGCGTCGGTGACCCAGACGATCGCCACCAAGCTGATCTCGGTGGCCTCGGTCACCAAGGTCTACAACCGCGACGCCGCCGCGACCCAGGCCTCCGGCGCCAGCTACACCCTGTCGGGCGTGCTCGCCGCCGACGCCGCCCAGGTGGCCGTCAACGCCGGGGCGGTGACGGGGAGCTATACTGCGGGCTGGGATGTCGGGACCGGCCTCGAGGTCGCCCTCGCAAACCTCGGCCTGACCGGCGCCAAGGCCGGCAACTATGCGATCGCCGCGACCCAGACCTCGAACATCGGGGTCATCACCAAGGCGCCGATCTACATCTCGGGGATGACGGTCAACTCCCGGGCCTACAACGGGACGACCTTGGCGACCCTCGACACCTCCGGGGCGACCTTCACCGGCCAGTTCGCCGGCGACACCTTCGGGATCCAGTATCCGACCACCGGGACCTTCGCCTCGAAGGACGCCGGGACCCACGCCGTCACGCCGGGCACGCCGTTGTTCATCGTTCCGCCGATCCCCGGGACGGGATTTGAGAACTACTACATCGTCAACCAGTCCGGCATGACGGGCGTCATCACGCCCGCGCCCCTGTCGATCTCGATCGTCGGCAATCCGACCAAGGTCTATGACGCAACCACCGCGGCGACCCTGGCGGCGGGCAGCTACAGCCTGTCCGGCCTCGTGGGTTCGGAAACCTTCACGGTCAACCAGGCCGCCGGGACCTACAGTTCGGCGGACGCCGGGTCGAGGACCGTGACGGCGACCCTGGTCGCCACGAACTTCACCGGCGCCGGCGGCGCCCTGATCACGAACTACAGCTTCCCGGTCCTGGTGAGCGGAGCGGGGACGATCACGCCGCGGCCGGTCTCGGCGTCGATCTCCGGGGGCTCGCGCGCCTATGACGGGACCAATATCGCGACCCTGACCCCGGCCAACTTCACCCTCAACGGCTTTGTCGCCGGCCAGGGCGCCACCGTGACCCAGACGTCCGGCATATACAGCGGGTCCGATGTCGGGAGCTGGGGCATCAGCACTACCCTGGCCCCGGGCCAGTTCACGGCGAACGCCGGCACGAACTTCGCCAACTACATCCTGCCGATCTCGGCGACCGGCTCCGGCGTCATCACGCCCAAGGCCCTTGCCGTCTCGATCACCGGCAATCCGACCAAGGCGTATGACGGCTCGACGGCGGCGACCCTGTCCTCGGCGA
>CAIMLY010000348.1 GCA_903842425.1 uncultured Alphaproteobacteria bacterium
CGCCAAGCCGAGCCCGGTGACCGAAAAGATCATCAATGACTTCATCGTCAAGACCGGCTCCAACCCGCGGACGGTGAGCGACGAGGAGATCCTCGAGCGCTGCATCTCTCCGATGATCAACGAGGGCGTGAAGATCCTCGAGGAGGGCAAGGCCATCCGGTCCTCCGACATCGACGTGGTCTGGCAGAACGGCTACGGCTGGCCGGTCTATCGCGGCGGCCCGATGTGGTACGGCGACCAGATCGGCCCGGCCAAGGTCCTGGAGAAGATGAAGGAATTCCAGGCCAAGATGGGAGACGACTTCAAGCCGGCCGCCCTGCTCGAGAAGCTGGTGGCCGAAGGCAAGAAGTTCTCCGACCTCTGACCCTTTCGGACCCGGGCCGGCGACGCGCCGGTCCGGGCGCCCGATCCGGCTCTGGATTCGGCGCGCGAACGGGGCCTATCCTCCCGCCGGGGCGTTGACCCGGGGAGGCGAGGATGGCGGACAAGGCGCGGAATGACCGGATGATCGTGGGCGCGGCCTCGGCCGGCACGGTCTTCGAGTGGTACGACTTCTACCTCTACGGTTCGCTGACCGCCTTCATCAGCCTGCATTTCTTCTCCGGCGTGAACGAGACCACGGGCTTCATCCTGGCCCTGATGGCCTTTGCCGCCGGCTTCGCGGTCCGCCCGTTCGGGGCCCTGGTCTTTGGCCGCCTCGGCGACCTGTGGGGGCGCAAGAACACCTTTCTGGTCACCATGCTGCTGATGGGCCTGTCGACCTTCGCCGTCGGCCTCCTGCCGGACTACAGCCAGATCGGGGTCGCCGCTCCCATCATCCTGGTGCTCCTGCGCCTGCTCCAGGGACTGGCCCTGGGCGGCGAGTACGGCGGCGCCGCCACCTATGTGGCCGAACATGCCCCGGACGGGAAACGCGGCCTCTACACCAGCTGGATCCAGACCACGGCGACCCTGGGCCTCTTCCTGTCCCTGGTGGTCATCATCCTCGTCCGCACCCAACTGGGCGAGGAGGCCTTCAAGGCCTGGGGCTGGCGGATCCCCTTCCTGGTCTCGGCCGTGCTCCTGGCCCTGTCCATGTGGATCCGCCTGAAGCTGAACGAGAGCCCGGTCTTCCAGAAGATGGTCGACGAGGGCACGACCTCGAAGAAGCCCCTGACGGAGGCCTTCACCGACCGCGCGAACCTGAAGCTGGTGGTCCTGGCCCTGGTGGGCCTCACCGCCGGCCAGGCGGTGGTCTGGTACACCGGCCAGTTCTACAGCCTGTTCTTCCTGGAGAAGACGCTCAAGGTCGACGGGCTGACCACCAACGCCCTCGTGGCGACGGCCCTTCTGATCGGCACGCCCTTCTTCGTCGTCTTCGGCTGGCTGTCGGACAAGATCGGCCGCAAGCCCATCATCCTGGCCGGCTGCCTGCTGGCTATGCTGACCTATTTCCCGATCTTCAAGGCCCTGACCACGGCGGCGAACCCGGCCCTTGCGGCGGCGAGCGCCTCTGCGCCGGTAACGGTCATCGCCGATCCTGCCGACTGCGCCTTCCAGTTCGACCCGGTCGGCAAGAAGGCCTTCGCCTCGTCCTGCGACATCGCCAAGTCGGCCCTGGCCAACGCCGGGGTCAGCTATCGCAACGAGGCGGCGCCGGCCGGGACCCTGGCCCGGGTGCGGATCGGCCAGGCGGAGGTCGCCGGGATCGACGGCCGGGCGCTATCCCGAAGGGACCTGGCCGACGCCCGCGCAGCGTGGACCAAGACCCTGGGCGGCGCCCTTTCGCAGGCCGGATATCCGGCCAAGGCTGACCCGGCCCGGATCAACAAGCCCCTGGTCGTGGGCCTCCTGACCCTCCTGGTGCTTTACGTGACCATGGTCTACGGACCGGTCGCCGCGGCCCTGGTGGAGATGTTCCCCGCCCGGATCCGCTACACCTCCATGTCCCTGCCCTACCACATCGGCAATGGCTGGTTCGGCGGCTTCCTGCCCGCGACCGCCTTCGCCATGGTGGCTGCCTCGGGGGACATCTACCGGGGCCTCTGGTACCCGATCGTGATCGCCGCGGTCACCCTCGTGGCGGGCGGCCTCTTCATCCGCGAGATGCGCGGGGCCCCCATCGACTGAGGGCTCGTGAAATCAGCGTGAAAAGAGCGTGAATATTCCGGGCCGGGGGTGGAATGCCGCCGGGACATGGGGGCGATGTGTACGGGTCGCGCTCCTTCCCTATCGTGCTAGTGTGATGGCAATCCAGGGCGCCGGGGTTGGATTTCGGGAGGGGGCTCCCGGTGTGAAGGAAGCGTGAAAACGGGGCTGGTCACCCCCCTGGGGACGGCCGGGGGTGATTTGAATGACGGGGCGATCCGGACTCTACTCCGTACGACTGATGGGGGCGTTTCGCCTCCTGGGGACGGACGGGCGCAGGGTGGAAGTTGCAAGCAAGAAGGCGGTCGGGCTCATCGCCCTCCTGGCCATGGGCCGGGACGGCGAGCGCACGCGCCAGTTCCTGCAGGACAAGCTCTGGGGATCGCGGGAGGCCCTGCAGGCGCAGACAAGCCTGCGCCGGGAACTGTCGAACCTACGGAAGCTTCTGGCGGACGAGCACGAGCCCCTCCTGCTGACCGAGGGCGCGCGGGTGCGGCTGAACCTCCAGGCGATCGACTTTGACATCCGGGTGCCGGGAGCGGCCAACGAGAATGACAGGCCCGAGCCCCGGGGCGTCGCCGAGTTCCTCGAGGGACTGGACCTTCCCGGGGAAGAAGGGTTCGAGGACTGGCTGCGCGAGCAGCGGGCCGTGATCCACGCCCAGGCCGCCACCCTTGAGGCCCCCGCGGCCTCGGATGCGGCGCCCACCCTGCCAGACCGCCTGATCGACCTGACCCTGCCCGCCCCCGGCTTCGAGGGACGCCCCGCAGTGGCGGTGCTGAAGTTCCAGAACCAGACCGGCGACGGTGCGCTGGACTTCGCCGCCGAAGGAATCAGCGAGGACCTCATCGACCAGCTCTCGCGGCTGCGCTGGCTGCCGGTGATCGCGCGAAGCTCCAGCTTCGCGCACGATCCGGCGACGATGGACCTCAAGGCCGTCGGCCTCAGCCTCGGGGCGAAGTACCTGGTCGAGGGGCGGCTTCGAGCGGCGCCTCCCGGGTACACCCTCGCCGTCTCCAACATCGACGCGGAGACCGGCCAGGTGATCTGGTCCGAGCGTTTCCGGTTGCCGGAAAGCCTCTCGAACGAAAGCCTGGCGCCCGTCCTGGGTGGCCTGACAGCCGTCCTGGATACACGGATCGACCATGCGGAGCAGTCCCGGGCGGTCTCCCGCCCGGCCACCAGCCGGGACGTCAACACCCTGATCTGGCGAGGCCGCTGGCACCTCAACCGGATGGCGCGGAAGGACTCGCAGACAGCCCGGGAGTTGTTCGACGAAGCCCTGAGGCTTGAACCGGACAACCCCGAGGTGCTGGTCCAGGCGGCCTGGACCATGGGATGGAACATCTGGGCCGAACGCATCAGTCCCGAGGAGATGGGCGTCTGGACCCGGCTGGCCCGGCGCGCGATGCAGGGCGACCCCGAGGATGGCCGGGCATACGCGGTGCTCGGCGCGGCGGAGATGTTCCAGAGGAACAACGCCCCAGCGATCCGACTGTTCCAGCGGGCGATCGAGCTGAACCCCAGCCTGCCCCAGGCGCATGCCTTCATGGGATCGGCGCTCAACCTGGCGGGACGCCCCGAGGAGGCTGTCGCCAGTCTGGCCACATCCCTGCGCCTGAGCCCGAATGATCCCTTCGCCTTCCACACGCTCGGCGAACTGGCGACGGCCCGGTGCATGACCGGGAAATGGAGCGAGGCGATTGATCTCGCCGAGCAGTCCCTGATCCGGCGGCCGGGCTACTGGCTGGCGCACCTGGTGTCGGTCAACGCCCTGGTGAGAAGCGGAGCCATCGATCGCGCCAAACAGGCGGCGGGCCAGATGATGGATCTGTGCAGGGGATTCACCGAAGCGGACATCGACTGGCTGCCCTTCGTGGATGCGGCCTGGAATTCGTACTTCAAGGAAGGGCTTCGGCAGGCGATGGCCCCGGATGGGACCGGGAAGCCCTAGGCTCCCCAAGGGGGCCCTGCGCCTCCAGACCTGTCCGGACCGTCCAGCGAGACCGGGAGGGCGGCTATGTGGGTTGGACGACTTCGGCAATTCATCCTGGTGGCGGGACTTTGGTCCGCGCTCTTGGTTCTGGCCTTGTCCGGGATCCTTTGGGCGATCGGGATTCTCCTTCGGTTTCTGCCCACCCTCGCCACCGTCATCCTCGGGATGGCCGCCGTGCTTGGGGCCGTCATCCTCGTTCGCTGGCTCATGGACCGTCCCTTCGCAGGCATCCGGCGGGCATTGACGTTGAAGTACTGGGACAAGATCACAAGCGCCCGCATCCGCGAGCAGGCGGACCCATTCCGGAAGGCTCCCCCCTTTCGGCTGGACCCCGAAGTCGCACCCAGCGGGATCGCCCTGGGCGGCGACGGGTTGGTCAGGGCCCTGTCGGGGGCCAGCCTGCGCCTGATCCGGATCCTGGCCCCCAACGCCAGGATCTGGCCCATCCCGATACGACTGGTGACCCGTTACGACGATGTCCGGGCCGTCCTTGACGCCGACGGCGATTTTGAGACGCCTTACGGCGCCGACATGGAGGACCTGGGTGAGGGCGTCAATTTCGTCCTCGGCATGAACGGCGGCGCGCATGGTCAGGCCCGCGGGATCCTCGATACCGTCGTCGGCGAACTCGCCAACCCCGGAGACCGGGCGCGGGTGGCGGCGCGGGCAGCCGAAGTGGCCAGGGCCCTCGTGGATAATGCGCCGGGCCGCATGGACGTGGTGGCGGACCTGATCCGGCGAACGGCAGCCGAGACCTGCATCGAATATCTTGGCCTGGAGGCTCCGGACCCAGACGCCCTGGCCGACTGGACCATGGGCATGAACCGGATGGTCTTCGCCGATCCCTTCGGAGCGCCGGAAACCCGGGAGCGCGCCCTGCAGGCCTCTCGCCTGTTCCGAAGCGTTGTGGAGCGTAGCCTTGAGACAGGCGCCCGGCGTCCGGCCGGGGACACCCTGGTGACCCGCCTGCTGGCCCTGGAGGCTTCTGGACGGATTACCCGGCCAGAGATCGTCGCCTTCCTCGCCGGCAACGCCACCGGAATCATCCCGACCACCACGATCGGGATGACCAGCATCATCAGTGAACTCTTGTCCCGCCCGAGGTGGTGGACGAAGGCCAGCCAACTGGCCATGCAGATCCGATCCGCCGGTTCCGGAGACGTCCGGCAGGAGCGGGCGCGCCTCCTGGACATTCTCATGGAGGCGGCGCGGCTGTCCCCCACCCTCTACCCCGGACAGTTCCGGCTGGCGGCGCGGGACGCCGTGGTCGCCCCGGGAACCCTTCGCGCCGCCAGGGTCAAGCCCGGCGACCTGATCATGGTCGCGACCGCTTCCGCACTCAGGGATGGCCGGAGGTTCCGGTGGCCAAACGCCTTCAACCCCGATCGGTCCCAGGCCGAGAAGCAGGCCGCCGAGATCATGTTCGGCACAGGCGTCCACAAGTGCGTGGGCATTCACCTCGCCAAGGCCGTGATGGTCGAGATCGCCATCGCCCTGCTCTCCCGCCAGGACCTGACGCCCGCGCCGGGTGACGCCGGAAAGCTGCGCTCGGCGGGTCCCTACCCCCGGCACATGGAGATGACCTGGAAGACCGGGGAGGCCGGGCCGGGCCAGACCCTGGCCGTGATCGCCGCGCCCCTCCCCCCTTCCGCCGACATCACCCGCCTCTCGGACGGCCTGGAGGCCCTGAGACAGGCGGGTGGGCGCAGCGACCTCGACCGGGCGGGGATCGTCCACTTCGCCAGCTTCAGCGTCGTGGACCTCCACCGCGACCCGCAGGGCGTCGTCTGGCCGGGGCGGACGCCGGAGAGCCGCTACTGGCTGGTCGGGGACATCAACTTCGACGGCGAACTGAAGCCGGGCCTGGCGCGCATCACTGCGGAGATGACGGCCTGGATCCCGACCTTCCAGATCGCGGACCCTGGCATCAGGACCCCCGCCGACCTCGCGCGCTACCTCGAGGAGCGCGTGCTCGACATCCGGGCCACACCCTGGGGCGCGACGGGCCTTCAGTACCAGGGTAGCATCGGCCTGCCAGTCTCCGACATCCGGGCCCAGAGGGATCTGGCGGCCTTCGTCCGGAAGGTGACGGACCACCTGAACACCTTCGGGGCCCTTGAGCCCAGGGACGCCGTCCGGCCGGCGGGCGGGCCGCCCGACGCCGTCCAGATCCTCGACACCGTGCGGCGCCTGATCCGCCGTGACCCCGAGATCGTGATCTGCGCCGCGGGAAATCAGGCCATCACCGACCTTCTGGGCCAGGCGGCGCAGTTCCGGTCCCTCCTGATCCGGCCCCTGGGCCCGCGCCTTCCCTTCTCGGACTACCGGTCGGCCAGGGGCTGGTCGAGCCCACCCCTTGGCGAGATCGTGGCCGCAGGTTTCCGGGACAGGAACAGGGGCGCTGTCCTCGGGGTGCTCTTCGCCCTGGTGGTTGCGGTCACCACGACCTTCCGGACCATCGGTTCCCCAGCGGCAGTCCCCGATCCGCTGGGCGTCCTGTGGACCGCGGCCAGCAGCCTGGTCTGGGTGACCGCCCTGACCGGCCTCGTCGCCCTCGCCCTGGGGAGTCTCTTCGCGGCTCTTCTGTTCGCACATGAGGCGGCGGAGAAGACGGACGTCAGCCTGCCGGCCCCCAACCTCGTCGATGAGGTTGAGCACTACGAGAACGAGGACGAGTTCGCCCAGAATCCCATGCTCTCGGTCACCTGGGTCAAGCCGGGCCCGTTTCGTCGCTTCACCCTGGCCCTCGGCATGTGGAGCATCCGGCTCCTGGTGACGACGGCCCTTCGCCAGGGCGACCTTGGGCGGATGGTCAGCGTCCACTTCGCCCGCTGGGTGAGTCCGCCGGGATCAGACGCCCTTCTCTTCATCTCGAACTATGACGGATCCTGGGCGAGCTATCTCGAGGACTTCAGCGCCCTGGCGCCGCAGGGCGTGAACCTGGCCTGGGGGCACAGTCGGGGCTTCCCGACCGCAAAGATGCTGATCTTCGAGGGCTGCACCGATACCGACAGCTTCAAGCGGTTCGCCAAGCGATCGATGCGGCGCACGAACTTCTGGTACTCGGCCTATCCGGACGTGACCCTCGAGAACACCCGCCGCAACGCCCTGATCCATGACGGGCTCATGCGGGCGGCCAACGCCACCGAGGCCCAGGACTGGCTGGACCTCCTGGCCTCGGTCAAGCGTCCTGAGCGGGAGATCGAGACCGACGAGGTCCAGACGCTGGTCCTCAGGGGCCTGGGCTCCCTGCCGGTCATGCAGTGCGGCCTCCTCAGCCTGCCCGAGGGGGCGAACCTTTCCGGCTGGACCGCGGAGCTGGCCCGCCGGGTCACCTTCGGTAACGAGGACCCCGCACCGGAGAAGCGGCGGCTCAGGCGCGACATCGGCCTGACCCGCCTGGCCGAGGAAGACGTTCCCGACCGTCCGGAGGACGCCCTCTTCGTCGCTTTCACCGCCTCGGGTCTCAGCAAGCTGGGCCTGCCAGAACCCCAGAGCGGGGTCGGCCTCGCCGGCATGCTGTCGCCCTTCTACCAGGGCATGAGCAGCCGGGAACGCGTCCTGCGGGATGGCGGCGCCTCGGCGCCGTCGCAATGGGAGTGGTCGGATTCCCCCTGGACGGGAGGGGCCATGAAGCCGGGCGCGGTGGACGCGGTCCTCCTGGCCTATGGTCCTTCAGAGGCGGCCTGTGATCGCGCCATCCGCGAACAGGCCGCCGTCTTTGGCCTGACCCTCAGGAAGATCCTCGTCTCTCCCTACCGCGAGCCCGACAGGAATGGTCTGCGCCACGAGCCCTTCGGGTTCGCCGACGGCATCTCGAACCCGGTCATGAGGGGACTGAG
>CAIMLY010000349.1 GCA_903842425.1 uncultured Alphaproteobacteria bacterium
GGATCGAGGCCAACACCGTCCGCGCCGTCCGGGTCTTCGTCACCCTGCCGGAGCCGGAGGATGACGAAGGCGAGGACGAGGGCGAGGGCGAGGGCGAGGGAAAGCGCGGGGGCGAGAGCCTGCCGGTCGCCTTCACCGTGACCCTGCCGGAAGGCGCCAGGACCGTGACCTCGACCTTCATCACTGACCCGGGAGCCCGCCCATGACCCCTTCGACCCCCCCGGCCTCGCCCCCGGCCCCCGGGGAATGGCGGCTCACCGGATGGCACGTCCTGGGCGTGGTCGTCGGCTTCTTCGCCATCGTGATCTCGCTGAATGTCTGGTTCGTCACCCTGGCCTACCGGACCTTCCCCGGCCAGGTGTCCCGGACCCCCTACGAGGACGGGGTGGCCTACAACCGCCGGCTCGACCGCCAGGACGCCCAGGACCGGCTGGGGTGGAGCGCGGTCGCCGCCGCCGATGCAGACCGGGCCCGGGTCGAGCTCCGGGACACCGCGGGCGCTCCGCTGCACGGCCTGACGCTGAGCGGGCGGCTGGAGCGTCCCGCGACAGAGGCCGGCCGGATCGACCTGCGCTTCTCCGAGACCGCGCCCGGCCGCTACGAGGCGCCGGCGACGGGACTGTCCGGGACCTGGGACCTGAGCTTCGCCGCCCGGGGCGACGGCGGGACCTTCGAAGGCGCCCGGAGGCTCACATGGCCCTGAGCGAGGGGCGGCGCCGGGACGCCGACCCGGCCTGCGCCGAGGCGCCGGCCGACGGCCCGGACCTGTCGGCCTACCTGACCCCGACGCCGTCTGGGGAGGCCCGGCTCGACCTGCTGGTCAGCGGCGCGCACTGCGCGGCCTGCATCGCCCGGATCGAGGGCGAACTGGCCGACACCCCCGGGGTCGCCTCGGCCCGCCTCAACCTCAGTACCGGGCGGCTGGCCGTGGGCCTGCGTCCCGGGGGAGACCCGAGGCGGATCCTGGGGGTCCTGGAGCGGATCGGCTATCCCGCCGCACCCTACGACCCGGATTCCGCGCGGGAGGCGCAGGACCGGGAGGGCCGGGAGCTGGCCATGGCCCTGGCCGTCGCCGGCTTCGGGGCCGGCAACGCCATGATCTTCTCGGTGCCCGTCTGGGCCGGGCTGTTCGGCCAGGAGCTGGGGCCCGCCACCCGGACCTTCATGCAGTGGGCCAGCGCCGGTGTCGGGGCGCCCTGCGCCGTCTTCGCCGGCATGGTCTTCTTCCGGTCGGCCTGGACCTCCCTGCGCGGAGGCCGGGCCAACATGGACGTGCCGATCTCCATCGGCGTCCTCCTGACCCTTGCGGTGAGCTTCCAGGAAACCCTTCTCCGCGGCCGCGACACCTATTTCGACGCCGCCGTCACCCTGCTCTTCCTGCTGCTGATCGGCCGCTGGCTGGACCACGCCCTGCGGCGCCGGGCCCGCAGCGCGGCGGCCGACCTCCTGGCCCTCCAGGCGCCCTCGGCGGCTATCCTCGCCGAGGACGGGACCGAACGACGGGCGCCCCTGCGCCTGGTCCGGCCCGGGCACAGGCTGAGGGTGCGCCCGGGAGAGCGAATCCCCGTGGACGGGGTGGTGGAGACCGGGGAGTCCGAGCTGGACAACGCCATCCTCACCGGTGAGACCGCCCCCGAGCCGGTGGCCCCGGGCGCCGCCTGCCGGGCGGGCGCCCTGAACCTGACGGGACTGCTGACCCTCCGGGCCGAGGCCGCGCCGGAAGACTCGACCCTGGCGCGCATCGCCCGGCTGGTGGAGTCCGGCGCCCAGTCGCGGTCGACCTATGTCCAGCTGGCGGACAGGGCCGCCGCGATCTACGTGCCTGTGGTCCACACCGCCGCCGCCCTGACCTTCATTGTCGCCTGGATGCTGGGGCTTCCGGTGCGCGAGGCCGTGCTGAGGGCCGCGACCGTGCTCATCGTCACCTGCCCCTGCGCCCTCGGCCTGGCGGTTCCCGCCGTCCAGGTCGCCGCCGCCTCGCGCCTGTTCCGGCGGGGGGTGCTGGTGAAGTCCGGCGCCGGCCTGGAGCGCCTGGCGGAGGCTGACCATGTCGCCTTCGACAAGACCGGGGTCCTCACCGAGGGCCGGCCGCGCCTGCTCAACGCCGATCCCGTCGACCTCGCCCGGGCCGCCCCGCTGGCGCGCGCCTCCTCGCATCCCCTGGCCCGGGCCCTGGCCGAGGCGGCGGGCGAGGGCCCGACCGCCGCGGAGGCCGTGGAGGTCGCCGGACAGGGGGTCGAGGCCTGGACCGCCACCGGCGTCATGCGGCTGGGCCGGGCCGCCTTCGTCGGCGCGCCCCTGTCCGGGGACCAGACCGAACTCTGGTTCCGGGATGACCGGGGCGCCCTGTTCCGCTTCGCCTTCGCCGACGCCCTGAGACCCGCCGCCGCCGGGATCGTGGAGGCCATGGACAGGCGCGGCCTGTCGGTCTCGATCCTGTCCGGGGATGTCGAGGGTCCGACCCGACGGGCGGCCGAGCGGCTGGGCGCGACCGACTGGCGCTCGGGCCTGACCCCCCAGGGCAAGGTCGAGGCGCTGGACGCCCTGAAGGCGTCCGGCCGCCGGGTGCTGATGGTCGGAGACGGCCTGAACGACGTGGCCGCCCTGAGCCACGCCCACGCGGCCATGGCGCCGGGAACCGCCCTGGACGCCAGCCAGTCGGCGGCGGACCTTGTCTATCCCGCCGACCGGCCCGACCGGATCGCCGAGGCCATCGACGTGGCGCGGGCGGCCCGTCGCCGGGCGATGGAGAACTTCGCCTTCGCCGCCCTCTACAACCTGGTCGCCGGGCCGGCGGCCATGCTCGGCCTGGTCAATCCCTTCGTGGCGGCCCTGGCCATGTCGGGGTCTTCCCTGGTGGTGACCCTCAACGCCCTCAGGCTGCTGAACGGAGGCGGGAAATGAACATCGTCGTGATCCTGGCGCCCCTTTCCCTGGCCCTGGCCCTGATCGGCCTGGCCGCCTTCTGGTGGACCCTTCGCAGCGGCCAGTACGAGGACCCGCAGGGCGATGCGAGCCGCATCCTCGTCGAGGATCCGGACGACCGGCCCCTCTAGATCGCCGCGCCCACCAGCCGGCCGATCCCGGCGGTCAGGGCCATGGCCAGGGCGCCCCAGAAGGTGACCCGGACGGCGGCCTTCAGGGGCGGGGCGCCCCCGGCCTGCGCCCCCACGGCCCCCAGGACGGCCAGGCCCGCGAGGGACCCCAGGGAGACCACCGCCGCCAGCGCCGAGGCCGGGGTGACCGCGGCCAGGGCCAGGGGCGCCGCAGCCCCGGCGGTGAAGGTGGCGGCGGAGGTCAGGGCCGCCTGGACGGGCCGGGCGGCGGTGATCTCGGAGATTCCCAGCTCGTCCCGGGCGTGGGCGCCCAGGGCGTCGTGGGCGCTCAGCTGGGCGGCGACCTGGCGGGCGGTGTCCTCGTCGAGGCCCCGGCGCCGGTAGAGGCCCGCCAGTTCCTCCAGCTCGGCCTCCGGCAGGGCGGCGAGCTCGCCGCGCTCGCGGGCCAGGTCGGCCGCCTCGGTATCGGACTGGGAGCTGACGGAGACGTACTCTCCCGCGGCCATGGACATGGCGCCGGCCACGAGGCCCGCGACCCCGGCCACCAGGACCTCGGACCGTCCCGCCGAGGCTGCGGCCACGCCGACGATCAGGCTGGCGGTGGAGACGATTCCGTCATTGGCCCCCAGGACCGCCGCCCTCAGCCAGCCCACCCGGGTGACCCTGTGCCGTTCGTCGTGAAGCTTCAGTCGGGTCATGGCGCGGCCTCCGGTCGTCAGACGACAGCCTGACGCCTTCCGTGGCCCCGGGGCAAGGGCCGTTTCCCGCCGCCCTCCTCAGGGCAGGGTCGCGGTTCCCATCGGATGGTGGTGGCGGTCGCCGTGCAGGCTCGCGGCCGGCTCCGAGGCGTTGGCCGGCAGGGCGAGGGGCAGGAGGGCCAGCCCGGCCAGGATCATCGCCGCGGCGGTTCCGTCGAGGGCCAGTCGGAAGAGGTCGAACCTGCGCCTCGCCGGTGGCGACGCAGGGGCGGGCGGGGTCCAGCCGCGCGCCGCCATGGGTCGGGGCGCCAGTTGGGCCGGGTGGGGCGCCATGCGGTGCTCCAGCACGGCGCCGGCGCTGTGCAGGCGAACACCCTCGCACCAGTCGGCCTCGCCGGTGAAGGTCAGGGTCCGCCAGGTGACCGGTCCCCCGTCGGCCGCAGCCTCCCCGGAGACCAGGTCGATGTCCCAGAGGCCGTCCGGGGGCGGGGCGGCGTGGCGGCGGGGAACGAGCCGGGCCGAGGCGACCTCGGCCTCGGGCCCGAAGCAGGCGGCCCGGACCGTGAGGAGCCGGTCCCCCTCGGGGAAGGCGGCGACGCGGACGATGGCGTCCTGAAGGGTCAGCCCGTGCATGTTCAGGCCCCCGCCGCGACCGGAGCGAAGGCCTGCCAGTTCCGCCGCGGCCGCCTGGGTACCGGCCGGCCGGCGGGAATGATCATGGGCGGCCGGTCCGGGTCCAGCCAGGGCGACAGGGCCGCCGAGGCGGTCGCCCAGGGGATCCCCCGGGCGCCGGGCTGCGCCGCCGGCCGGGCGGGCACGAACCGGCTGATCTCGTGCTCGGCCAGGCGGTGCTCCATCACCAGATTGTCGGAATGAAGGCGTACCCCCTGGCACCAGTCGGCCTCGCCGTTGAAGAACAGCTCGCGGGTGGTCACCGGATCCGCGCCGCGCACCTTCAGGGTGGTCGCCAGGTCGAGGTTCCAGAGGCCGTCGACGGGTGGGGCGATGTGCCGGCGCGGCTTCAGCACGGCCACGGCGCACAGGTCCCCGGGGCCCCGGCATAGGGCGGTCACCGTCACCATCCGTTCGCCGCGGTTGAAGACGGCGATCCTCACATTCAGGTTCTCAATGACGAGCTTCGCCATGATGTCCGGCCCCCCGGCCGCCCCCTTCGTCCGCTCCGGCTCCATGCCGGCGCATCTGATGGAGGCACTCTCCCGGTCGCCCGTCCGGCCGCCGTGAGCGCGCTGGGCCCCGGGGCGTGAGCTTCGCGTGAAAAAAGCCGGAGACTCCTCGGCCAGGCGTCGCCTCTAGGGTGAAACGGCGTCCGTCGGCCTGCGGGGCTCAGCCGCCGATGCGCGCGGCCAGCACCGCCTCCAGCAGGTCCAGCTTCTCCGCCCGGACGCCGGTCTCGACGCCCAAATGCGGGCCGAGGACCATCCAGGGGTCGCCCCCAGGCCAGGCCGGCCAGTCGGGCAGGCCCGGCCCGTTGGGATCCCCGGTCCTGGCGAAGTTCGTCCAGAAGCGGACCATGACCCGGGTCAGCTCCGCATCCCCGGGCGCGCGGGCGAAGGCGTCGGAGAGGCTGTCGAAGACAAAGGGGATCTCGGCGGCGTGGTAGGCGCCGGCGTGCGGCCCGGGCCCCGGCGGGGTGCGGTTGAAGAAGTAGAGGAAGGCCACTCGTCCCTGCTCCGTCTGGCGCCGCGCCAGGTGCCGGGCGTGGACGCCGAAGAGGTCGTCGCCCAGCATGTCGATGTCGCCCCTCACGGCCTCGCCGGGATGGTCCAGGCCATAATGCCGGATCAGGGCCTCCGCCGCCGCGCCATAGTGGGCCCGGATCGCCTCCAGCCGGCCGGCGGGGTTCAGCGAGATCCCCGGCAGGTCGGCGGACGGGCCCTGGATGAAGGCGTGCAGCAGGGTCCCCTCGTCGGCGTTGTACCCTGCGATGATCGGAACCGCCGCCGTCTCGCCCCGCACGATGGCCTGGCCCACCGTCGCCGGCAGGACATGGCCGTCCACCCCGGGCATGAAGCCGCCGGCGGGGGGCATGACGGTCATCAGGGCCTTCACCAGGTCCGCGGTCGGAATGGCGCGCAGGTTCGCGGCGTCGGCGTCGGCAGGGGCGAGGCCCGCCCGGGCCAGCCAGTCCGCCCCCGGCGCGTCGGCCACCTCGTGGTGCAGGTAGGAATAGACCCCGCTCTGCAGGATGGCCCGGTGGAACAGCCCCCGGCCGAGGGGCGAGGCCATGACCTCGCTCACCGACTGGCCGCCGGCGCTCTCGCCGAAGATCGTCACATTGCCCGGGTCGCCCCCGAAGGCGGCGATGTTGTCGCGCACCCATTCCAGGGCCGCCAGTATGTCCATCAGGCCATAGTTGCCCGACCGCCCCCACGGGCTCTCCGCCGACAGGGCCGGATGGCTGAAATAGCCGAAGACGTTGAGCCGGTAGTTGATCGTCACCAGCACCACGCCCTCGCGGACCAGGCCGTCCGACTGGTACCAGTCGCCCGCGCCCGAGCCTGACTGGTGCGCCCCGCCGTGGATCCAGACCATGACCGGCGCGGGCGAGGCCGCACCCATCGGCGCGCGGACGTTCAGGTAGAGGCAGTCCTCGTCCATGGGCGGGGGCGGCGCGGCCTTCAGGGCGGCGAGGCGGGCGGCGGTTTCCTCCGGGGGAAAGCCCTGGCCCGCCACGAGGGCCTCGGCATAGGCGCCCTCGCCCGTCGCCTGGGGGCACCAGGGGCCGAAGGCCGAGGCGTCGCGCTCGCCTTCCCAGGCCTGCGGCGCCTGGGGCGGCCGCCAGCGCAGCGCCCCCACCGGCGGGCGGGCGAAGGGCAGGCCGGCGAAGAGGGCGATCCCCGCCGAAGCGTCGCTCCAGGTCCCCCGGGCCCGGCCCTGGGCCAGCGAAACGACGGGGCGCTCGCGCGCAGGTGCGGATGCAGCAGTCATGTCGGTCCCCCCCCGGTGAGGAGGCAAGGACGCCGGGGGAAGGGCGGGGTGTCAAGACTGGGGTTCAGCGGTCGTCCGGTCCTGAACTCCACCGGAATGCGAGCCCCGGATCCGGAGGAGGTCGATCGTCGTCCGTGTCGCCGCAGGGCGGCCGATCCCCGGAAAGGCGAGTAGAAAACACGAGTAAAAGCTCGGAAAAATTGGGGCGTCAACAACCCCGGAGCGACCAATGATCAGACACCTCCTGGGCGGCCTCCTCGCCGCCGGACTCACGACCACCGCCGCGATGGCCGAGCCGCGCTCTCCCGCCCCGGCCCAGGCGACCTCGCAGGCCGAGTACACCGTCTTCATGCTGGTGAAGACGAA
>CAIMLY010000350.1 GCA_903842425.1 uncultured Alphaproteobacteria bacterium
CTCGGCGCCGGCCTGGTCCTGTCCGCCTGCGACCAGCCCAGGCCTGCGCCGGCCGCCGCACCCGAGGCCCCCTCGGCGAAGGTGCGGCCCCCCCGGGTCGCGGAGCCCATCAGCTGGAGCCCCGAGCTCAAGGCCTTCGTCCTGGGCGGCAAGCCCCTCAAGGCGGCGGCCCTCTGGTCCTTCGAGACCGGGACCGACGGGTTCGAGGGCGCCGGCGCCACCCTCTCGGCCCGTCCCGGAGGCGGACTGGACGTCAAGGGCGACCTGTTCGACTCCATCGTCCGGTTCCCCAAGGGCCTTTCGGTCAAGGGCGCAGAGGCCAACACCGTCCTGGTGCGCATCACCCGGAACCAGGACACGGCCCGCTGGGACGGATCCCTCTTCTGGACGACGGCCCAGCACGGCGAGGCCGCCGGATTCGCCACCAAGCCGGTCCGGGGCGCCGATCCTGCAGTCGGGGAGACCACGGTGATGGTCTATGACATGGCCAACCCCCGGAAGGGCGGCGACGACTGGACGCGCTCGGTGATCACCGGCCTGCGCCTCGACCTGGACGACGACGCCGGCGGGGCCTTCACCCTTGTGCAGGTGGCGATCGTCAACATCCCGGGCGGCGCCGCCCCGGCGCCGGTTCCGGCGGCCGCACCGCCCGCTGCACAGTGAACCGGGCGCTCGGAGGCCTGGACCTCGCCCTCTGCCTGGCCTTCGCCCTGGCCCTGCCGGCTGGCCAGGTGCTGTTCAAGCTGGGCGCCGAGTACACCCGGCGGGTCGAGGGCGGGCTGGTCGCCAAGGTCCTGTTCAATCCGCCCCTGCTGGGCGCCTTCGCCTGGTACGGCGCCACCTCCTTCCTCTGGGTCTACATCCTGACCCGGGCGCCGCTGAGCCAGGTCTACCCCTTCTCGATCCTCGGGGCGGCGCTGACCCCGATCCTGGCTGTCCTGCTGTTCCGGGAGTCCCTCAGCCTCCAGGGATGGCTGGGCTATGCGGTCATGCTGGCGGGCTTCGTCCTGGTGACCCGTTCGGCTGCCTGACCGGCCCGCCGGTTGCGCCGCCGAATCCGACCTGTTACCTCGGGCCGCCTCGCCGGGAGCGCTGATGGACATCGCCGAACACATGTTGCGGACGGGGTCCCGGGGTTTCCGGGATGACCTGGCGCGGGCGGTCGAGGACCTCCGGCGCTCCGGGCAGGGCGTGGGGCTGGCCTGGTCCCTGGCCTGGCACGACGTGGTCTCGCGCTATCGCGGATCCATCCTCGGGCCCTTCTGGATCACCCTGTCCATGGCCGTGATGGTGCTGGGCATCGGCTTTCTCTACGCCGAGTTGCAGAACATCCCCCTGGCCACCACCCTGCCCTTCGTGGCCCTGGGCATCGTCTTCTGGGGGCTGATCTCGCAGACCATCATCGAGGGCTGCGAATCCTTCGTCCAGGCGTCGGGCATGTTGAGCCAGACCTCCCTGCCCATGCTGACCTTCGTCTGGCGCACCGTGCTGCGGAACCTGGCGGCCCTGCTGCACCACCTGGTCATCGTGGTGGCGGTGATCGCCGGCTTCGGCCTGTGGCGCACGATGGACCTGCCGCTGGCGCTGGCGGGCCTCCTGCTGGTGCTGGCCAACGTCTCGTGGATGTGCCTGCTGACAGCCATCATCTCGGCCCGGTTCCGGGACATCCCGCAGATCGTGATGTCGATCATGCAGTTCTCGATGTTCATGACCCCGGTCTTCTGGCAGCCGGGCGAACGGGTCGGGCTCATGGACGCGGTGCTGACCTGGAATCCCTTCTTCCACATGCTGGACGCCATCCGCGCGCCGCTGATGGGCGTTGCGCCCGAGGCCTCCACCTTCTCGGTCCTGGTCGTCATGGCCCTGGCGGGATGGGCGGTCGCCTTCGGCCTCTTCACCGTCACCCGCCGCCGGATCGTGCACTACCTGTGAGCCCGCGCCCCACATCACCGCCGCCCCGCCCCGACCAGGCCTTCATCAGCGTGCGCGGCCTGACCCTGCGCTTCCCGGTCTATGGCTACGACGCCAAGTCGCTGAAGAAACACCTGGCGCGGGTTGCCGTGGGCGGCCGGCTGGACCAGGCCCGCCATGGCTCCACCACCGTGACCGCCATCACCGGCCTGGACCTGGAGCTGAGGGCCGGCGACCGGCTGGGCCTGATCGGCCACAACGGATCAGGCAAGACCACCCTCCTGCGGGCCCTCTCTGGCGCCTACGAGCCGGACGAGGGGCAGATCGAGGTGCGGGGCAAGATCGCCCCGCTTCTGGACCTGTCCCTGGGCATCGACCCCACCGCGACGGGCCTGGAGAACATCCGCCTGCGCGGCCGGATCGCCGGCCTTTCCGCCCGCCAGGTGGAGGAGAAGCTGGACGAGATCGCCGCCTTCACGGGCCTCGGTCCCTTCCTGGCCATGCCCCTGAAGACCTATTCGGCGGGCATGCAGGCGCGGCTGGCCTTCGCGGTGGCCACGGCCGTGGACGCCGACGTCCTCCTGATGGACGAGTGGATCGCCGTGGGCGACGCCGACTTCCAGAAGATCGCCCACCAGCGCCTGCTGGGCCTGGTGGAGCGGGCGGGCATCCTGGTGCTGGCCTCGCACGACCTCGACCTGATCCGCCTCTACTGCAACAAGGTGATGCGGATGGACGCCGGTGTGGGCTCGGAGGTGGTGTCCATCAAGGCCCTGGACGAACTCCTGGCGAGGCCGTCAGTCCGCTGAAGACGAGGTCGCGGACCTCTGCGCCGCGGGCGGACCGGGAGAGGGACAGGACCTCGCCGGTCTCGAAGGCGGCGAACAGGGCCGCCTCGTCCACGAACACCCGGCCCGGAAGGCCCGAAGCGACCTGCGCCGCGATGTTCCCGCTGTCGGGGCCCGTCAGCACGGCGGCGTCGGCCGCGGCGGCCTCAAGGGCGGTGAAGCCGAAGGTCTCGGCGCAGAGCGACCAGGCCAGGGCGACATCCACGCCCTCCCGCACCAGGGCGTCACGCATGGCGTGAGGCTGGTCTGCACTGACCCGGGCCTCGACAAAGCCCATGCCGGCATAGCCCGCCCCCTGGGCTCCGAACTGGACGAAGGCGTAGCGGGGATCGCCTGCAAAGCGCTCGACGAGGTCGCGGAAGACGTCCCAGCCCTTGTGCGGGACCGGGGCGCCAAGGAAGGCCACGCGCAGGACCCCGGCGGGCGCCATCGGCGCGGGAGCGGAGGCTGCGGGCCCGGCAAGGGCGGCGTGGGGCAGGACCCGGGCAGGGACCTCGGTCATCCCTGAGGCCCGGCGCCAGAGGTCCAGGGCGACCTGCGAGGGGGCCAGGACCTCCAGCCCGAAGGCCTCGATCAGGCGGCGGTGGGAGTCGGCGTGCAGGGCCCGGCGCGGGCCGTACAGGCAGACCCCGCAGGCGGCGCTGCCGGCGGGGGGCGCGCCGCAGTCCACCAGGTCGTCGCGCATCAGGTGGACCCCGGCGCAGAGGCTGGCGAAGTCGTGCAGCCAGAAGACACCCTTCGCAAAGCTACCGGCGTGCAGGACCTTCTCCACGGCGGCGGGATCGTGGCCGAGCAGGCTGTGCAGGGCGAAGGTCCGGCGGCCCGCAGCGGGAAGCGTCTCCGCCAGGGCGGCGCCGATGTCGGCGGCGGTCCAGGCGCCGAGGGCCTGGCCGTCAAGGGCGACGCCCAGGAGGCCGCCGCCGTCCTCGCGCAGGGTGGGCCATGTGTCGACGGGGTACAGGTGCAGGCCGGTGACGCCCTGGGCGGCGAAGGCGGCGTGCTCGCGCTGGACGCAGAGCTGGAGGCCCCCGACGTTCCGGAAGGCGTCGTCGTGGCTGACGGTGACGTGCAGGTCCCCCAGACCCGGGCCGAGGGCGACGAGACGGCGGACAAGGTCCTCGCGGGACGCCGGGCGGACCCTGGGCCAGCGGGCGGCGGCGCGATCGAGGCGGACCTTTAGAGGCTCCAGCAGTGCGGCGGCCCGGGCGGTGCGGCCCACGTCCCGGCGCGGCAGGCGCCCCTCGGACTTGCCCGCCTTCAGCCAGTGCAGGAAGGGATTGATCCCGGCTTCGGCCACGTCCGGGTACAGCTCGAGATAGTCGCGGACGCTGAAGGTCGCGACGGGGTCGCGGCCCTCGCGCCAGCCATGCCGCAGGAAATGGTCGGCGGGATCGGCGCCGGCGGCGGCCACGTCCGGGTTCATGGCCCGGTACCAGTCGGGGTCCATGGCGTCGGCGACCAGGGCGTCGTCC
>CAIMLY010000351.1 GCA_903842425.1 uncultured Alphaproteobacteria bacterium
ATCCGCCTGGCCCCGCAGAAGGACTGGGAGGTCAACCAGCCCGCCCAGCTCGCCCGGGTGCTCGCCGCCCTGGAAGGCATCCGTGAGCGCTTCAACGCGGCCCAGTCCGGCGGCAAGAAGATCTCCCTGGCCGACCTGATCGTCCTCGCCGGCTCCGCGGCTGTCGAGGCGGCGGCCAAGGCCGCCGGCCAGTCGGTGACCGTGCCCTTCACCCCGGGCCGGACGGATGCGACGGCCGAGCAGACCGACGCTGCGTCCTTCGCCGTGCTCGAGCCCCGGGCCGACGGCTTCCGCAACTATCGCGGCGCCGGCGTTGTGGGGGCGGGTGAGGAACTCCTGGTCGACCGGGCTCAGCTTCTCACCCTGACCGCCCCCGAGATGGCCGTCCTGGTCGGCGGGCTCCGGGTGCTCGGCGCCAATCACGGCGGTGCAGCCCACGGTGTCTTCACGGATCGCGTCGGGGTCCTCTCCAACGACTTCTTCGTCCACCTGCTGGACATGGATGTCGCCTGGAGCCCTGCGGGGGAGGACCTGTTCGAGGGCCGGGACCGCACCACGGGCAAGGTCGTGCGCACGGCCACCCGCGCCGACCTGGTCTTCGCCTCCAACTCCGAACTGCGCGCCCTGGCCGAGGTCTACGCCCAGGACAACGCCAGCGGGAAGTTCACGGCCGACTTCGTGAAGGCCTGGAGCAAGGTGATGGAGCTGGACAGGTTCGACCTCGCCTGATCCCCGTCGGGAAGCTTCAGTCGGTCCGGGCGCTCATCCTCAGGTCGGGGACGAGCACCCGGATCGGCATGAAGCCCTGGGCCAGCCAGCGGGGCTCGGCCACGAAGTCGGCATAGACGTCCTCGGGCGTGCAGGCGGCCTCGCCCAGCAGCCTGATGACACCCCGGCAGACGTACTCGAGGCGGGGGCGAGACGTCACGGTGATCGGTGCGGGAACAACCTGGAGCGTGCCCGCGAGATACCGGATCTCGTAGTTCTGGCTGGTCAGGCCCGAGGGCAGGATCTCGTAGGTCCCGATCTGCACGGCCCCCTGGCTGGGGCCCGTGAAGACCACCTCGCCGTTCAGCACGGTCGGGGTGTCCTGCCCGGCGAGGCCTGAGACCGTAACCGTGGCCCCGCCGGTAAAGGGTTTTCCGTCGAAGCTCTTGGTCACGGGATCGGCTGCGACCGTCGCCAGGGCCTTGGCGATGCTGAGCCGGCCCGCGACAAAGCGGATATCGTAGTTCGGGCTGGAGACCCCGGAGACCGTGATGTCATAAGTCCCGGCGTTGACCGCGCCCTGCGAGGCGCCCCCGAAGGCAAGGGTCCCGCTGAGATCCGCCAGGGTGTCGCGGGCCGCCAGGCCGTCCGCGGTGGCGCTGCCTCCGCTGTAGGCCGTGGCGTCGTAGGTCCGGGTGACATCCCGCGCCGTGATGGTCAGCGCAGCCGGGCGAATGACCAGGGCCCCACGCTCAAACCGGATCACGTAGTTCTGGCTGGAGAGGCCGGAGGCCGTGATCTCGTAGGCCCCGGCGTTGACCGCGCCCTGCGAGGCGCCGCCGAAGACCAGGGTCCCGCTGAGGTCGCCGAGGGTGTCGCGGGCCGCCAGGCCCTGGTGAACCACGCTGCCTCCGCTGAAGGTCGTGCCGTCGTAGGTCCGGCTGACGTCCCGGGGCGTGATGGTCAGCGCGGCCGGACGGATCGTCAGGCCCGCGTCTTCGAAGCGGATCGCATAGTTCCGGCTGGTCAGGCCCGAGGCGGTCTGGACGTAGTCACCGGCGTTCACGGCTCCCTGCGCCGAGCCGCCGAGGACAAGGGCCCCGCCCAGGACCGCGGGAGTCTCGCCGCTCACGAAGCCGGCATAGGACACGGCGCCGCCGCCGAACGCCGCGCCGTCGTAGGTGCGGGTCACGGGAAGGACCCGGACCACCAAGGGGGCGGGCGTCACGGTCAGGGTCCCGGCCAGGAAGGTGATCCTGTAGTTCGGGCTGGACAGCCCACCGGGCAGGATCTGGTAGGCGCCCACATCGACGGCGCCCACGAAGGACCCTGAATAGGTGAGGGCGCCTGTAAGGTTCGAGAGGCTGTCTCCATTCATCCAGCCGGTGATGTCCACCCCGGCCCCGGTCGGGAGCGCCCGGCCGTCATAGACCTTGGAGAGGTTGCGGGC
>CAIMLY010000352.1 GCA_903842425.1 uncultured Alphaproteobacteria bacterium
CGAGGTCGATGGCGATGTCCTTGGTGACAGAGCCGAAGAGGGACGAAAACATGCAGTTTCCCGGAGGCGGAGGGCGGCGGAGGGGTCCGGCGAAGGTCTGGACCCGCGGTCTTCGTCGCCTCCCCTGGCGCGCGCCGACGGACCCTGCCCAAGCCGGGCGGATCAGATCGTCCTCTGCCCTGCCAATGGGGTGAATTCAAGGCGAATCCGTCCCTTCCGGGGCGGACTTCCTGTGGAATCCGCCGCCGGAGGCGCGGCCCGGGCGATTTCAGCGCCCGGTGGCGTCAGGCAAGCGCCGTCACCACCACGCCGAGGGCGGTGGCCGCGCCAGCCGCCAGCTGGCGGACGGTGAGCCGTTCCCGGAAGAGGGTCCGGCCGGCCAGGGCGGCGATGGGCGCCTCGATGACGCCCACGGCGCGGACCGGGCCCGGCGGCGACATCGCCAGGGCGGAGAACCAGAGGGCCGAGGCTCCCGCCCCGCAGGCGCCCGCCCCGAGGGAGGATCGCCAGGAGGCGAAGACCGCCCGCAGGGCCTCGGGCTGCAGGACCGCCAGGATCCCGCCCAGCACCGAGGACTGGATCGCCTGGGCCGCCACCACCGCGCCGATCCCGGCATAGACGGGATGGTGCGGCTCCAGCGCCAGTCCCGCCTGCCGGTAGCCGTTCATGGAGACCGCGAAGAAGGCGGCGGCGGCCAGGCCCAGCAGGGCGCCGGAGTCCCTCGCCCGGAACCCCGCCCTGGGCCAGGACAGGACGAAGAGGCCGACGCAGGTGATCCCGACCCCCAGCCACTGCACCGGGCGCATGGCGTCGCCGAAGACGAGCCAGCCCAGCAGGGCCCCGAAGGGCAGGGCCGCCTGCTGCAGGAAGGTGGCCACCGCAAACCCCGCGCGCTGCATGGCCACCAGCAGGCAGGCCGTGGCGCCGATCTGCGCAAGGCCCCCCGCCCCCACGGTGGCGAAGAAGCGCAGGTCCGGATCGGGCCGGGCATCCGGCGTCAGCAGGATGGCCAGGGCCAGCAGCGCCAGGGAGAAGGGCAGGCCGAACAGGAACCGGACCAGGGTGGCGCCCCAGGGCCCGGCCTCGCCGATCATGCCCCTCTGGAAGGCGTTGCGGGCCACCTGCAGCGGAGCGGCGGCCGCTGCAAGCAGGACCCAGAGCACCGGTCAGAAGCCGCTGGCGAGCCGGGCGCCGGGGGCCGACTTCTCGCGGCGGGCGATGAGGTTGTTGAGGGCGTTGACGTAGGCCTTGGCCGAGGCGGTGAGGGTATCGGTGTCCGCAGCCTGGCCGGTGGCGATCCGGCCGTCTTCCTCGAGGCGGACCGAGACCTGGGCCTGGGCGTCCGTGCCCTCGGTGACGGCGTGCACCTGGAAGAGCCGCAGGTCGGACTCGTGCGGCACGGCCTGGCGGATGGCGTGGAAGACCGCGTCCACGGGCCCGTCGCCGGTGGCGGCGGCGACCCTCTCCTCCCCGTCGACGGTCAGGACCAGGTCGGCGGTCTGCGGGCCCTCGGTGCCGGCGACCACCCGCAGGCTCTTGACCTGGATGCGGTCGGCGCCCGAGGCCAGGGCGTCGTCCACCAGGGCGACGATGTCGTCGTCGAAGACGTCCTTTTTCTTGTCGGCCAGGTCCTTGAAGCGCTGGAAGGCCTCGTTCAGGGCGTTCTGGCCCAGCTCGTAGCCCAGGCCTTTCAGCTTCTCGCGGAAGGCGTGGCGGCCCGAGTGCTTGCCCATGACCAGGTTGGTGCCGCCCTGACCGACGTCCTCCGGACGCATGATCTCGTAGGTCTCGGCGTTCTTGAGCATGCCGTCCTGGTGGATGCCGCTCTCGTGGGCGAAGGCGTTCTTGCCGACGATGGCCTTGTTGTACTGCACCGGGAAACCCGTGATGGCCGAGACGTAGCGGCTGGCCCGGGTGATGTGCTGGGTCTGGACTCCGGTCTGGTAGAGCAGCCGGTCGCCACGGACCTTCAGGGCCATGACCACTTCCTCGAGGGCGGCGTTGCCGGCCCGCTCGCCCATGCCGTTGACGGCGACCTCGACCTGCCGGGCCCCGCCCTGCACGCCCGCCAGGCTGTTGGCGACGGCCAGGCCCAGGTCATTGTGGCAGTGGGTGGAGAAGACCACCGTATCGGCGCCCGGCACGTTCTCGATCAGGTCCCGGAAGACCGCCTCGTATTCCGAGGGATAGGTGTAGCCCACGGTGTCGGGGACGTTGATGGTCGTGGCCCCGGCGCGGATGGCCGCCTCGACGCAGCGCCGCAGGAAGTCGCGCTCGGTCCGGGTGGCGTCCTCGGCCGACCACTCGACGTCGCCGCACAGGTTTCGGGCGTGGGAGACCGAGCGGGAGACCATCTCCAGCACCGCCTCGGGCTCCATCTGAAGCTTCCACTTCATGTGGACCGGGCTGGTGGAGATGAAGGTGTGGATGCGGCCGCGCTTCGCCGGCCGGATGGCCTCGGCGCAGCGCTCGATGTCCGCCTGTCCGGCCCGGGCGAGGCCGCAGACCGTGCT
This sequence comes from uncultured Alphaproteobacteria bacterium, assembly GCA_903842425.1. Lineage (GTDB taxonomy): Bacteria > Pseudomonadota > Alphaproteobacteria > Caulobacterales > Caulobacteraceae > Phenylobacterium. The sequence continues at coordinate 2,514 of CAIMLY010000352.1, forward strand.
CTCGGTGACGATCTCGGAGATGCGGCGGACGGACTCGAAGTCGCCGTTGGAGGCGATGGGGAAGCCCGCCTCGATGACGTCGACCCTCATGTCCTCGAGGATCTTGGCCAACTCCAGCTTCTCGTCCAGCGACATGGAGGCGCCCGGCGACTGCTCGCCGTCGCGCATGGTGGTGTCGAAGACGATGACCCGGTCCTTCGGGTCCTGGACGGGGGTCGACGCCGGGGCGTCATGGGAGATCGGATTCATGGAAGGTCTCGCGGTTCGCGGGGGTCTTGATGAGGTCGGGTGTGAGGGTCATCCCCTGAAACGCCCGGCCGCGAAGGTGCGCAGCCTGAAGAGGCGCTCAGGGGCGACTAAGCCCCCGCTGAAGGCCAAGACTGGGCGCGACCGCGATCATGGGATGGCTCATAGCGATATGGGGACTCTGGCGCAAGAGTCTTGCGCGGATTTCGCCCTGGAGCCATCACTCGGCAAGAACCTTGCGCCTTGCGGGGCGAGGCCGGGCTTCATGCGCCGCCCTCCTCCCTGGCGTCTTCCCCCGGCCCCCGCGACCTCAGCCAGTGGCGGGCGGCCAGGCCCAGGGCGATCCAGAGGGCGGCCCCCGCCGCGAGGGCCAGCAGGCCCTCGGGACCGCCGCCGGTCAGGACCCGCAGGATGGAGGTCCCGGCGAAGGCGGTCAGGGCGATCTTCGGGATGATGCCAAGGGCGGTCCCGGCGGCGAAGTCCCGCACCCGGATGGGCGTCACCCCCGCCGCCATGTTGACGACGATGAAGGGGGCGGACGGCACAAGGCGCACGACGAGGCTGGCCACGAAGCCATTGCGGCCGATCAGGGCCATGAACCGGTCCAGGCTTTCCCCTGCGAACATCTGGAGGGTGCGCGCGCCTGCCGACCGGCCAAGCCAGAAGCCGATGAGGGCCGAGACCAGGGTCCCGACCCAGCTGTAGATCGCCCCGTTGACGGGACCGAAGGCCACCACGGCGGCGGCGATCAGCACGAACTGCGGCGCCCCCAGGAAGGCCAGGACGGCGAAGGCCGCCACGGCCGCCGGCAAGGCCCAGGGCCCGTGCGCCTCGCCGAGCCAGCCCTCCAGGGCCGTCTCGCTGTCAAAGCCGAGCAGGCGGGCGCCAAAGACGAAGACCAGCCCCACCCCGCCGAACAGCAGGAAGGAGACGCCAAGGCTCACCCAGGCGCGGGCGTCCATGTTGCTGGCCAGCCGGACCAGCCGCCGCAGGGCATGCGGCGGCCCGTCCGGGACGTCGGGAACCTTATTTTGCAGGGGAGACGACCGGGACCGGATACTTGGCGAAGGCGTTCGCAACCGCGGTGTCGAGGGCCGGCCCGATGTTGCTGAGGGTCTTGTCGTTGACCGTCGAGCGGACCACGCCCTCCCAGACCAGCTGCCGGCGACGGGCGTCAGCGATGTCGATGTTGAGCGTGCCCTCGTTGTAGGGCGTGACCGTGGTCTCGTCCCGGTACATCGGCCAGGCCGAGTACATGCCCGCCCGGTATCCGTAATAGCCGACCCCGACGGTGGTCGTCGGCGTGGAGGACACCCGGTACTTCTGGTCCAGGGCGGCGCTGAAGTTCACCACCAGGTCCGGATCGGTCTCGGCATAGGTCATTCCGCGGGCCTCGAGCTGGGCCCGGGCGGAAGACTTGAGCTGCTGGGACACCGCGCTCTGGTAGCCGCCCCTGTCCGTCCCGAGGGGAGTCGCAAAGCCAAAGGTCCGGTACTGCGAGAAGTTCGCCGTGGGGTCCGAGGCCACGCGGACATCGGGGGTCGAGGCGCAGCCGGCGGCGGCGAGGGCGATCCCGGCGAGGGCGGCGGCGAGGAAGAGGTTCGATCTCATAAGGGGGCTCCGGTGGAAAGCTCTCGGGACGGCGTTGGCTCCCATCGTGCTCCACCTTCCGGCGGTCGCGCAAGCCGGCGCTTCAACCTTTGCGCACCGGACGCCGGGGTCACGCAACGCCTATGCCGGCGGCGACGGTTCGGCTAAACCGCGCCCAGCCGCAAGAGTTCCGGTCGGAAGGTCCCCATGTCGCTCGAATCCGTCACCCTGTCCCGCGTCAAGCCGTCGGCCACCATGGCCACGGACCAGAAGGCCCGCGAGCTGAAGGCGCAGGGCCGCAACATCATCAGCCTTGGCGCCGGCGAGCCCGACTTCGACACGCCCGACAACATCAAGGAGGCGGCGATCCGCGCCATCCGCGAGGGCAAGACCAAGTACACCACAGTGGACGGCATCCCCGAGCTGAAGGAGGCCATCGCCGCCAAGTTCGCCCGCGAGAACGGCCTGTCCTACAAGCCCTCGCAGGTGAACGTCTCGCCGGGCGGCAAGCCGGTCATCTTCAACGCCATGATGGCCACCCTGAACCCGGGGGACGAGGTCATCGTGCCGGCGCCCTACTGGGTCAGCTATCCCGACATGGTCCTGCTGGCCGGCGGAACCCCGGTCTTCGCCCCGACCACGGCGGCCAGCGGCTTCAAGCTGAAGCCCGCCGAGCTTGAGGCCGTGATCACGCCGCGCACCCGCTGGCTGATCCTGAACTCCCCGTCGAACCCCTCGGGCGCCGCCTACACGAAGGACGAGCTCAAGGCCCTGGCCGAGGTCCTGCTGCGCCACCCGCAGGTCTGGATCCTGACCGACGACATGTACGAGCACCTGATGTTCGACGACATGAGGTTCTGGACCATCGCCCAGGTCGAACCGGCCCTCTACGAGCGCACCCTGACCATGAACGGGGTCTCCAAGGCCTACGCCATGACCGGCTGGCGGATCGGCTACGCCGCCGGCCCCGAGCCCCTGATCAAGCTGATGGCCAAGGTCATGAGCCAGTCGACCTCCAACCCC
>CAIMLY010000353.1 GCA_903842425.1 uncultured Alphaproteobacteria bacterium
ATCTCCTTGATGATGTCCGCCCCGCCGATGAACTCGCCCTTGACGTAGAGCTGGGGGATGGTCGGCCAGTCCGAGAAGGACTTGATGCCCTCGCGCAGGTCCTGGTCCTGGAGGACGTCGACCCCGACGTAGTCCACACCGATGTGGTCCAGCACCTGGACCACCAGGGCGGAGAAGCCGCAGCGGGGCTGGTCGGGAACGCCCTTCATGAACAGCACCACCGAATTTGAGGCGATGGTCTGGCCGATGAAGTCGTGGGCCGGGTTGTCGGTGGACATGGGGGCTCTCCGGGAAGCAGGCCTTCAGCTAGGCGCCTGCCGGCGTCGGGTCAAGGCGCAGGTTCAGCCGGCCTGGTCCGGCGACAGGGTTTCCAGGGCCAGGGCGTGCAGTTCGCCCCCGACCTTGCCCTTGAGCGCGGCGTAGACCAGCTGGTGGCGCCGCACCCTGGGAAGGCCGCTGAAGGCGCTGCTCACGATCCGGGCGCGATAGTGGTCGCCGTCCCCGGCCAGGTCCTCGATGCGGATATCGGCGTCGGGAAACGCCTCCCGCAGTTCGGCCTCGAGGGCGGTCTGTGTCATGGGCATCTGGCGGGCTCCCGGCGCGAGTCAGGCCAGCATGATGGCATACTTCCCCCCGGTCCGTGATTCCCGGGAGCGTGTCGGCAGGATGAACCTTGCGGTCGTGGCGGCGGCTTCCGCACTCTTTACCGCCCCTGGAGGCCAGGCGGTGTCTCCGACACCGCTGGCGCGGGCGCCGGAGATGGCTTCGCCGGACCCGAAGCCCGGGCTCTGGACCCTGGCGCGGGAGGACTGCCGGTTCAACACCCGCTCTGATCTGGACCGTTGGCCGGACTGCGCCGATCCCCTCCAGGTGGGTGAGCGGGCCATGTCCCGGCCCCTACCCGACGCCGCTGGCGCCGCGCGGCGCTTTGTGTACGCCGCCGGGGATCCGGGGATCCTGCAGGTCGAGACGGGCCGGCCGGGCGCCGAGGCCTGGAGCTATTACGGCTTTCGGCCCCTCGCGGTGGATACCGAAGGCTGGGTCATCCGCGCCCGGATCTGGCCCGCCGCCTGTCCTCGTCCCGGGTGCCAGGTCAGGACGGCCGCAGAGGCCCTGGCGGCGGTCCGCAAGGCCGAGGCCGCCGCCTTCGCCGACCAGGGAGCCGGCCGCACCGCGGTGTGGGCGCGCCGGGCCCGGTGAGGGACCCGACCCGCCGGCTCAGTCGACGATGGCCGAATAGACCAGGTTCTTGAGCTGGCCCCGGAAGTTGAAGGTTCCTGAGGGCATGAGCTGGGTCATGAAGACCATGGTCATGTCCTCCTTCGGGTCGACCCAGAAGATGGTCGAGGCCGCGCCGCCCCAATAGTAGTCGCCGACGCCGAGGCCGCCGGTCTCGACCACCCCTTGCGTAGAGGCGAAGCCCAGGCCGAAACCCACGCCCTCGTTGGCGGTCTCGGAGAACGAGCCGATCGCCAGCTGGGTCAGGTCCTTGCCGCCGGGCAGATGGTTCATGTGCATCATCTCCAGGGTCCGAGGGCCCAGGATGCGCACGCCGTCCAGCTCGCCGCCCCGGCGGAGCATCTCGCAGAACCGCATGTAGTCGGCCGTCGTGCCGGTCAGGCCGCCGCCGCCGGACTTGAAGGCGGGGTTGCGGGTGAAGTTGCTGGTCTCCGGGTCGTCGATCAGCTTCAGGGCCTTGTCCGGCCCGCGCTGGTAGTTGGCGCAGAAGCGGTCGACCTTGTCCGGGGCGACGTGGAAGGCGGTGTCGACCATGCCGAGGGGCTCGAAGATCTCCTCCCGCAGGAAGTCGGCGAAGGGACGGCCCGAGATGATCTCGACCAGGGCGCCGCAGACATCGGTGGCCAGGGAGTACATCCAGCGCTCGCCGGGATGATAGCGCAGCGGCACCTGGGCCAGCTTGTCCATGAACTCCACCATGGTGTCGGTGGTGTCGGACGAG
>CAIMLY010000354.1 GCA_903842425.1 uncultured Alphaproteobacteria bacterium
CAAGGTCGTCACCGTCGCCGTCATGCGTAAGCTCATCGAAGCCGCCAACCTCGTCCTCCAGAGAGGCCAGCCCTGGGTCAAAGTCATGACTGCATGAAACATGGTTGCTCCGGCCCGCTGCGCGGTCGGTCCCGGAGGGGGGCGGCGTGGCGCCGGGGACACGGGAGGGCGGGCGTTCCCGGGACCCCCTCGCGGAATTTCCTTGCTTTTCGTAAACCTTCCGGGGTGATGGTCGCCCCCCAAGCGGGAGCCGGCGCGCCGGCCCGAGCCAGGACCCAGGATGAAGATCTTCAACCCCTTCTCCAGCATGCCCGACAACCCCCTGACCCGCGCGGTCAAGGAGGGGCGGCGGCCGCTGATCTATGCGGGCGTCTTCAGCCTGGTCTCGAACCTGCTCTACTTCGCCATGCCGCTCTACACGACGCACATCTACGGCGGCGTGCTGCCGAGCGGGAGCGTGCCGACCCTGCTGGTCCTGACCCTGGGCGTGCTGGCGGCCTTCGCCATGTCGTCGATCATCGACCACTACCGCTCCAAGGTGCTCATCAGCTTCGGCGTCCTTCTGGACCAGCGCGTCTCGGCCCACGTCTTCGGGGCCCTGTTCGAGGGCGCGGCGCGGGGCATGCCCCAGGCCCGCAGCCAGGCCCTGCGCGACCTCGATTCCTTCCGGCAGATGCTGACCGGCCCGGCCTTCGGCGTGCTGTTCGACCTGCCCTGGATGCCGCTGTTCATGCTTGTGCTGTTCGTGGTCGACCCGGTGATCGGCGTCATCACCTTCCTGGGCGCCCTGGTCCTGCTGGGCGTGGCCCTGCTGCAGGACATCCGCACCCGGCCGCTGATGAAGGAGGCCAACGACGCCGCCCTGCGCAGCTATGGCTTCACCGACCAGGCCCTGAGGAACAACGAGGTGGTCCGGGCCATGGGCCTGACCGAGCCCCTGGCCAGCCGCTGGCGGGCCTTCCGCCAGACCACCATGGACCGCAGCTCCCTGGCCAGCGACGACGCCAGCTACATGAGCAACATCTCGCGCGCCCTGCGCCAGGGCATCCAGGTGCTGATCATCGCCGTCGGCGCCTGGCTGGTGGTGACCGGCAAGATCCACGCGGGCCTGCTGTTCGCCAACATGATCCTGGGCGCCCGCGCCCTGCAGCCCATCGACCGGCTGGTGGGCAGCTGGGACAGCCTGATGAACGGCGCCCGGGCCTTCGAGCGCCTGACGACGGTGTTCGACGGCTACCAGGAGCCCCGCCCCGCCACGGCCCTGCCCCGGGCCAAGGGCCTGCTGACCGTCGAGGGCGTCAACTTCGCCCCGCCTGGCGCCGGCCGGTTCGTGCTGCAGGGCCTGGCCTTCCGGGTCGAGCCCGGCGAGGTGCTGGGCGTGATCGGCCCCTCGGGCGCCGGCAAGTCCTCGCTGGCCCGCCTTCTGGTCGGCGTCTGGCCCCCCACCCACGGATCGATCCGCCTGGACGGCGCCGACGTCCACGCCTGGGAGCGCACGGACTTCGGCCGCAATGTCGGCTACCTGCCCCAGGACACCGAGCTCTTCCCCGGCACGGTGCGCGACAACATCGCCCGCTTCCGGGACGACATCACCGACGAGATGGTGGTGGGCGCCGCCCAGGCCGCCGGGGTCCACGCCATGATCCTGCGCCTGCCCCAGGGCTATGAGACCGACCTGGGCGAGAGCGGCCGCATCCTGTCGGCCGGCCAGCGCCAGCGCGTGGGCCTGGCCCGCGCCCTGATCGGCGATCCCGCCCTGCTGGTCCTGGACGAGCCCAACGCCGCCCTGGACGCCGAGGGCGAGGAGGCCCTGCTGGCCGCCCTGGACGCCGCCAAGGCCCGCGGGGCGACCATCGTCCTGGTGGCGCACAAGCCCTCGATCTTCCGCGCCGCCGACAAGATGCTGGTGCTGCGCGACGGCCGGATGGAAGCCTTTGGCCCCCGCGAGGCGGTGATGGCCAAGTTCGCCCCCGCCGCCGCCGCCCCGCTGCGCGCCGTGGAAGGCGGAGGCCCGCGATGAACCTCGACCCCCGCCGGTCGGCCTTCGACCGCACCCCGAAGAAGAAGGGCCCCGCCGGCGCCGGCGCCCTGGACCGGGTTCGCCAGTGGATCGCCCCGGCCCTGAAGGTGTCGGACCAGCCCCTCGACCCGGACCTCGAGCGCCGCCTGCGCCGCCCCATGGTGACCGGCTCGGTGCTGATCGGCGTCTTCGTGCTCGGCTTCCTGGGCTGGGCCATCCTGGCCCCCCTGGACAGCGCGGTCATCGCCTCGGGCGTGGTCCGGGTGGAGGAGAACCGCAAGGTCCTGCGCCACCGCGAGGGCGGGATCGTGCGCGCCATCCTGGTGCGCGAGGGCCAGAAGGTGAAGAAGGGCCAGGTCCTGCTGACCATGGACGACGTCCAGCCCCGGGCCGCCGTGGACGTGATGCAGAACCAGGTCGACACCTACGCCGCCCAGGTGGCCCGGTTCGAGGCCGAGGCGACGGGCGCCCGGCAGGTGGGCTTTCCCGCCGAGCTGACCGCCCGGATCTCGGACCCCCGGGTGGCCGCCCTGGTCCGCGACCAGGAGTTCCTGTTCTCCAGCCGGCTGCAGTTCTTCGACAGCCAGTCCGAGGTGCTGCGCCAGCGCGTCCAGCAGATCGAATCGCAGGCCGCCGGCGTGCGCGCCCAGGTCACAGCCCTGGACGAGAACGTCGCCCTGACCCGCCAGGAGCTGGCGGGCTACGAGACCCTCTACGCCCAGGGCTATGCCCCGAAGACCCTGATCCTGCGCTACCAGCGGGCCCTGTCCGACCTGGCCGGCCGCCGGGGCGCCCTGACCGCCGAGCAGCAGCGCCTGGCCCAGCAGAAGGGCGAGGCCCAGGTCCAGCTGGGCGCCCTCAGCGACCAGAGGATCAGCCAGTCGGCCGAGGGCCTGCGCCAGATGCAGGCCGCCCTGGCCGACGCCCGGCCCAAGCTGGCCGCCGCCCTCCAGACCTTCGAGGGCGCCACCGTGCGCGCGCCGGTGGACGGCTATGTCCTGAACCTGACCCAGTCCACCGTCGGCGGGGTGGTGGGCGCCGGCGAACTGCTGATGGCGGTGGTGCCCTCCGACGCCCCGCTGGCGGTGACGGCCCGAATCAAGCCCGGCGACATCGAGGGAATCACCCCCGGCATGAAGGCCCGCGTCAGCCTGACCGCCTTCTCCAACCGCCGGGTCTCGCCCCTGGAGGCGGTGGTGACCAATGTCTCGGCCGACGAGCTGACCGACGAGAAGTCGGGCCTGTCCTTCTTCCGCGCCGACCTGGCGATCGACCCCCAGGAGCTGGCCAAGCTGCCCAAGGGCGAGGCCGTGACCCCCGGAATGCCCGCGGAAGTGATGATCACCACCGGCCGCCGTACGGTGATGGGCTATATTGTCGGCCCCCTCGTCGACACGGTGAACGCCTCCATGAGGGACAAGTAGGGCGGCCCGCAAAGGCGCCGTGACCTTCTTGCATCACCCCCCGGAACACCCACGGATTCCAAGGGGTTTTTGCAGTTGCGGAATTGAATCCACCGGGCTAAGGCTTGTTCGGGCTCGTTTAACCTTTGCCATGATACCCCATGCGCCAAGGTCACGGACCGCCGGAACCCGTCCGATGGAAGCGTCCATGGGGTCGGTGCGCCGGACATTTCGACGGTCCGCGTAAAACACACTGGAGAGAAGAATGACCGCCTACACGTTCGAAACGATCACCGAAGCCCAGGCTGCGGCGTTCACCTCGGCGGATACCCTGACGTTCACGACCCCGGGCGCGACGGCGACGGCGGTGTCGGTGGTGTTCACGGCCTCCACCCCTGCCACGGGCTTCCCGCCGGTCCCCGGCACGCCGGCCAGCGTCTCGCTGACCTTCGAAGGCGTCACCAAGGTGTTCGGCGTCGGCATCCAGGGCCTGGGCGCCACGACGGGCCAGATCATCTTCCCCGACTCCACCATGCTCTACATTGGCGTGGACGGTGCGGACTCCGTGGCCGGCTCCGCGGGTAACGACGCCCTCTACGGCGGCGCTGGCGCCGACTCCTTCTCCGCTGGCGACGGCAACGACATCCTCCAGGGCAACACCGGCGCCGACACCCTCGCCGGCGGCGCGGGCGGCGACACGATGTACGGCGGCAAGGACGCCGACTCGGTCGACGGCGGCGCTGGCGCCAACTACGTCAACGGCAACATCGGCGCCGACACCCTGATCGGCGGCACGGGCGCCGACACCCTGCTGGGCGGCCAGGACGGTGACGACATCCGCGCCAGCGACGGCGCGAACTACGTCTCGGGCGACCTGGGCAACGACACTGTGACCGCGGGCACGGGCGCTGACACCGTGATGGGCGGCGACGGCGCCGACAACATCGCGGCGGGCGCTGGCGCCAACAACGTGGACGGCGGCTCCGGCGCGGACACCATCACCGCGGGCACGGGCGCTGACGTCATTGTCGGCGGCCTGGACGGCGACAACATCAACGCCGGTGACGGCGCCAACAACGTGGATGGCGGCTCTGGCGCCGACACCCTCGCGGCGGGCACGGGCGCTGACGTGATCGCGGGCGGCGACGGCAACGACGCCATCACCGGCGGCGGCGGCGCGGACAGCGTCAACGGCAACGCCGGCGACGACACCATCACCGGCGGCACGGGCGCCGACAGCCTGCTGGGCGGCCAGGGCAACGACAACATCGTCGGGTCCGACGGCGCCAACTACCTGCACGGCAACCTCGGTGCGGATACGATCACCGCCGGCACGGGCGCCGACACCATCCTCGGTGGCCAGGGCAACGATGACATCTCGGCTGGCGCTGGCGCCAACTACGTGTCGGGCGACCTCGGTGCTGACACCATCACGGGCGGCACGGGCGCTGACACCCTCCTGGGCGGCGACGACGGCGACCGCATCGTGTCCAACGCCACGGGCGGCACCACGGCGGACGTCATCGACGGCGGCGCTGGCAACGACACCGTCCTCGGCGACACCGGCACGGGCGCCTCGGCCATCACCGGCGGCGCCGGTGATGACAACCTGGCCTCCAACAACGGCGCGTCGACCGTTACCGGCGACGCCGGCAACGACACCGTTGCGGGCGGCACGGGTAATGAGTCCCTCTCCGGTGGCGACGGCAACGACGCCGTGACCGGCGGTGGCGGCAACGACACCGTGGACCTCGGCGCCGGCAACGACACCGTCACCACCACCACCGGCAACGACGTGATCACCGGCGGCGACGGCAATGACGACGTCACGGCTGGCGACGGCAATGACAACGCCAACGGCGGCGCCGGCGACGACACCCTCGCAGGCGGCATCGGCAACAACACCCTGACGGGCGGCGCCGGCAACGACGTCATCACCGGCGGGACCGGC
>CAIMLY010000355.1 GCA_903842425.1 uncultured Alphaproteobacteria bacterium
ACGGCCTTGTCGACGTCCTTTTCAGAGCCCAGGGCGATCTTGCCGCAGACGCCTTCGGTGGCGGGGTTGATGACGTCGAGGGTCTTCAGGGCCACCGGATCGACCCACTGGCCGTCGATGTAGAATTTCACGTACTCGCGCATGGCGTCCTCCGGGATGTGGTTCTTGCGGGCGCCGGGAACCCCGCATGCGCCTTCGGTTTCCTACAATAGTGATCAGGCGCCCGCGTGGAAGGGGGATTCAGACTCGGAGTCCCCGGAGTCAGGCCTGATGCACCAGGGCGAGGCCCGGGACGGGGCTGCGGCCCTTCAGGACATACCCCGCTCGAATGGAGCCGATGTAGAGGTCCCTCAGGTCCGGGCCGCCCCAGGTCACGTTCGTGGGGTGGTTGACGACCTCTCCGGACGGGTCGTGGATCACGGTCACCTTCTCCCCCGCCGGGGTGATGGCGACGACCTTGTTGGCGGCTGGCAGGCAGACCCAGAGGTTGCCCTCGGCGTCCATCCCCACGCCGTCGGTATAGCCCAGGTCCTCTTCACGGGCCGGCGGAAGGCCAGGGCCCGCAAGTTGACCCAGCACCGGCCCATAGCGGACCCCGGACCCCAGGCGTGCGCCGGGCAGGATGTCGAAGACCATGACGTCCGCGGCGGAGGTCTGGGCGCAGAACAGCCGCCGATGGTCCGCCGACAGGGCGAGTCCGTTGGGGAACTTCAGGCCCTCCGCCACGATCTCGCAGGCCCCGTCTGGCCGCAGGACGAAGAGGAACCCGTCCGCCCGGCCGTCCAGGGCCTGCGGCCAGGTCTCGGCATGGGTGGAGTTGGCGCACCAGATGTTCCCGTCCCGGTCCATCACCGGATAGTTCGCGCTGGTCAGCCGTCGTCCCCCGACCTCCGCGACCAGGGTCTCGTGTCCGCCGGTCGCGGGATCGAACCTCTGGAGTGGGCCGTCCTCGCGGTCGTAGATGCCGAAGTTGGCGATCAGGATCCGTCCCTGCCGGTCCATGTTGATCCCGTTGGGGGCGCCGCCCCTGGGACCCATCCGCACGAAGCTCCCGTCGGGGAGGATCTCGGCCACGGCGCACTGGTGGTCGGAGGCGAAGACTCGTCCAGAGGCGCTGACCACCACGTCCTCGGGCCGGTCGATGCCCACGGCGATCTTCTGGAAGGCGGTGGTTTCGATGGGGAAAAGCGGCATGGGTGTCTCCAGAGCAGCGTCCCGCACTCTGGGCGCAGCCGGGCCGCCTCGACAAGTCCGGCGACCGCCGCTAAAGCCCCTCCTGCTGCAAGGAGAGCCTCATGAGCCCCCTCTTCATCATCATCCCGTTCTTCCTCGTCTTCGCCGTGATGAACATCATCGACATGGGCCGGCTCGACTAGGCCCATGCCCCTCCCGGAGCGCGGAACGGCCCTGGTCACCGGCGGGCCCCGCCGGATTGGCCGAGAACTGGTCCGCACCTGTGCTGCGGCCGGCTACGACGTGGCCGTCCACTGCCGGCAGGAGGACGAGGACGCCCGGTCCGCCGCCGAGGAGGTCCGCGCCGCCGGGCGGAAGGCGGGACTCTTCCCCTGCGACCTGGGCGACGAGGCGACCGTCTCCGCCCTGGTCAGGGAGGTCCGGTCCGCCCTTGGGCCAGTGACCCTGCTGGTGAACTGCGCCTCGCTCTTCCGGAACGACGCCTTCGCGGAGCTTTCGCGCAAGTCGTGGGACGAGCACCTGGACATCAACCTGCGGGCGCCGCTGGTCCTCTCCCGCGAGATGGCGGCGCAGGGCCTGGCCGGGCATATCGTGCACATTCTCGACCAGAGGGTGCTGGCTCCAGGACCCGACTATTTCTCCTACACCCTCTCGAAGGCCGCCCTCTGGTCGGCGACGCGGATGATGGCGATCGAGCTGGCTCCGCGGATCCGGGTCAACGCCATCGGCCCTGGCCCGGTCCTCGCCAACCCGGACCAGTCACCGGCCGACTTCGAGGCCGAGGCGGCGTCCACACCCCTGGGCCGCGCCGTCGACCCGGCCGATATCGGCCGGGCCCTGACCTACCTGATCGGAGCGGCCAGCGTGACCGGGCAGATGATCGCCGTGGACGGCGGACAGCACCTGGACTGAGCCATGCCCGCGCAGACCCCGGTGACACGACGCCAGAAGGTCCTCGTCCGGGGCCTCAGGATCGACGCCTACATCGGCGTCTACGACCACGAGCACGAGCGACCCCAACCCCTGGTGATCGACGTGGAGGTCGACCTGGCCTCCGGGAGGGTGGAGCGCCTGGCCGACACCTTCAACTACGAGGCCGTGGTCCAGGCCGCCCGGGCGATCGCCGGAGATGGTCACATCGACCTGGTGGAGACCTTCGCCGAGCGTCTTGCCGAGGCCTGCCTCGGACAGGCGAATGCAAGACGTGTCCGGGTCTGCATCCTGAAGCCGGCCGCCCTCGCCCCCGAGGCGGATGCCGCCGGGGTGGAGCTGGTCCTCGAGAAGCCCGTAGGCTAGGCGCCGCGCCCGTCCCGGGGCGACGGGCCTGACCCGCCCGGGTCAGTCTTCGGCCGGCTTCAGTTCGGCGGTGTCCCTCATCGACAGGTCAACGAGCTCGAGCGTCCGGGCCGCCGATCGGCCGAGACCCCGCAGGCCGGCCTCCGAGAGGGCGTCGAGGGCCGAGACCAGGGCCGCCCGGGCCCCGGAGCGCTCGCCCCGGTCCTTGCGGGTGATCTCGAGGCGGGCCAGCAGGAGCCGGGCGAGGTTCAGCTGCATGAGCCCCCAGGAGTCCCGGTCCCGGATCACCGAGGCGTTCGCCAGTTCCAGGCGGAAGGCGCGCTCTGCGGAATGCAGGACAGCAACATCGCCGGAGATCTCGGCCGCACGCGCAAGGCAGAGGGCGCGGTGCGCCGCCGCTCGGGCCTTGAGGACGAGACCGTCCCGCTTCGAGGTGATCCGGAGCACCCGGTCGAAGGCGTCGATGGCCCTTTCATAGCTGCGGGCGTCGCCGGAGATCTCGCCAAGGACCTCCTGTCCCCGGCCCAGGATGTAGGCGCCCCGGGCGCTGTCCAGGGGACTGTGCTCAAGGGTCAGGTCCTCGAGGACGCTGGTCACGAGGTTGACCCCCGCAATCGCCATCTCGGCGTCCTCCTCGACCTCACCGAGGGCGATCTGGGCGCGGGCCCGGGCGAAGCCGATCCGGGCGATGGTCAGGGGCTCAAAGTCCGGGGTCAGCCCCGACGCTGCAGACAGGGTGTCGCGGACGGAGGCCCTCAGAAGGGGAGCGTCGGCAAGCCGTCCACCCCAGTCGCAGAGCATTTCCGCACGCAGGATGTGCCCCTCGACGGACAGCATCCTTGCGGCGCGGATCCGGGCCGACATCGACTTGAGGGCGGCGATGGGCTGGGCGAAGCGCGCCGCCGCCACCCGGGCGGCCTGGGCGTCGCCGGCGCCCGAGGCCCTCCGGCCTGTCAGGGCGAGGAGGCCGATCTCCGCAAGGGGAGCCGCCAGCCCGCGCCGGGGGCCGGAGAGACTGTCGCGGAAAGCCGCCTCGGCAGCGTCCAGCAGGCCGGAGTCCCCGAACAGGTCGGCGCCCAGGAGGGCGGCGTAGGCCTGCTCGCACCGCGCCCTGGCCCAGCCGGCCGAACGCGCACCGGAGTCGTCCAGGGCGCCCTCGGCGGCCGAGGCTGCGCGGCTCAGGGCCCGCACCTCGCCGCTGCGCCGGGTCACATCACGCCAGAGAATGGCGGCGTCCAGCCGGAGCTGGGACCGTTTGCGCCCCGAGGCGCGGCCTGCAGCGTCGTCCGCCTCGCTCGCCTCGGTCAGCAACATGGCGAGGGGAAGGACCTCGGCCAGGGACATGTCATCGGCGTGCAGGCCGTCGCGCACGGCGCCGCCCTGCTCCTCAATCAGCTTCCTGACCTGCCGGCTGAGTCCGAACATCGACCATCCCTGCCCGCGCGTCCCGAAGAGAACCGGACGACGTCAGGCCACCCCCGGACGTGCAAGGATCATGCCGGGCCGGGAATTCAGGCGCCTGGGTCCATGAGGGCGGCGGCGCACTGCTCCGGGGTCAGGCGCTTCCAGTCCCCGGGGGCAAGGTCGTGCGGGAGGTCAAGCCCGCCGATCCGGTCCCGGTGGAGCTGGACCACCTGGTTTCCGACGGCCGAGAACATGCGCCGCACCTGATGATAGCGGCCTTCGGTGATCGTGAGGCGGGCGACCAAGGGTTCAAGGGCTTCCAGCACGGCGGGCGCAAGCGGACGTTCTTCGCCGTCCAGCATCAGGTCGCCCCGGGCGAAGACCTCCCCCTCGTCCCCGCGCAGGGGGGAAAGGAGCGTGGCGATGTATCGTTTCGGCGCATGGGACCGTGGCGAAATGATACGGTGCAGGTAATCGCCGTCGTCGGTTATGAGCAGGAGACCGGTGGTGTCCCGGTCCAGCCGACCGATAGTGGAAAGGGACGGCATGCGGCTGCGCCAGCGCGGCGGAAGAAGCTCATAGACACTCCGGCCGGGCTCCCTGTGGGAACAGACCACGCCCTCGGGCTTGTGCATCATCAGCACCAGGGGCGCCGGGGGATCAACGGGAGCCCCGCGCACCGTCATTCGCCCGGGAAGGTCCGGGGTGAGGGAGATGCGGGCGCCCGCGTCCGTCACCGGCCTCCCGTCCAGGATGACGGCGCGATCCCTGACAAGGGCGTGCACCTCGCGTCGCGATCCGTAGCCGAGGTTGGCCAGCAGGCGGTCCAGGCGGACGGCGGGCGGACGGCTCATCGTACGGCCTCATACACCTTGAATCCCCCGGCCTCCGCCCGCGGGCGAACCTCGGCGAAGGCGGCGGAGAGCGGCGCCTCGTAGGGCAGGTGCCGGTTGGCTGTGACCCAGCAGGTCCCTCCGGGCTTCAGGCGACGGGCGGCCGCCTCGATGAAGGCGACGCCCAGGGCCCGATCCTCGCGTCCGCCGTCGTGGAACGGCGGGTTCATCACCACGAAGTCGAGGTCCGGCGCCCCCGGCCCCATGCGGCGCACATCTCCATGGTGGCAGCCCGCCCGGGGGTCCGGGACGTTTCTCCGGGCGCAGGCGACAGCCCTGCGGTCAATGTCCCAGAGCTCGATCGACGACACGGCGGGGCTCCCGAGGACCTGGCGGGCCAGGACACCGATCCCGCAACCCAGGTCGGCGCCCCGTCCGGCAAGGGCCGGCAGCACCCCAAGCAGGAGGGTGGTCCCCGCATCCGGCCGGTCCCAGCTGAATACGCCCGGCTGGGTCCAGAGACCCAGCGCGGGATCCAGCCGGGGGGCTCCAGCTTCCAGGGCTGCGTCCAGCCCTGCCGGGCTGGCGGGGCGCAGGGTCCGGCAGATCCGGTGCCGGCGGCGGGGCTCATCCGAGACCTCACAGCCAAAGGCCCTGAGGGCCGGGGCGATTCGCGCGCCCCCCCGGTCATTCGGGGCGAGCGCGGTCAGCACGGCGCCGACGGGAAGCAGCTGCAGGGCCCGGGCCAGGACCCACTCGCGCTCGAGCCGCCCGGGCGGGGCGAGGATGAGCGCCGACGCAAAGGGCCCTGCGGACGACGCCCCCAGGTCAATGCCGCCGGGCTCCAGCGGGGACGTCTGCACCGAACCTGCAGGCTCGGGAAACAGGGCCGGGGGCGGATGGCCGTAGAACAGGACCGGCGGCGTCATCCCGCCCCTAGCCCCGTTCCCGGGTGCGGGCGAACCCGATGGCGGGATAACGTTCCGCCACATAGCCCGTCTCCCATCCCGACTTGGACAGGAAGACCGGCTGGGCGTCGATGTCCTCGGCCATGGCCGAGCGGTAGGCGGCGGAAAAGGCGTCCAGGTCGGCATCGGATCCGGAAACCCAGCGCGCCTCGGCGTACGGGCTGGCCTCGAAAATGACCTCCAGCTGGTATTCGCTGGCGAGGCGATCCGCCATCACCTCGAACTGGAGCTGGCCCACGGCGCCGACGATGAAGTCCGAGCCGATCGTCGGACGGAAGAGCTGGGTGACGCCTTCCTCGGCCAGCCCCTCGAGGGCCCGTCGCAGGTGCTTGGCCTTCAGCGGGTCCTTGACCCGGACCCGCTGCAGGATCTCCGGGGCGAAGTTGGGAAGGCCCGCGAACCGGAGCGCGCCGGTCTCCGAGAGACTGTCGCCCACCCTGAGGACACCATGGTTGGGGATGCCGATCACATCGCCGGCGAACCCTTCCTCCGCCAGTTCCCGGTCGGAGGCGAAGAACATGATCGGCGCGTTCACCGACAGCTGGCGGCCAGTGTTCTGGACCTTGAGCTTCATGCCGCGCTGGAAACGGCCCGAGCAGAGCCGCAGGAAAGCGATCCGGTCCCGGTGGTTGGGGTCCATGTTCGCCTGGACCTTGAAGACAAAGCCGCTGACCTCGGGATCGCCGGGAGCGACATGGGTGTCCGTCCCGGACCGCTCGGCGGCGACGGGGCGGGGCGGCGGGGCATAGGCGCCCAGGCCGTCCAGGAGCTGCTCGACGCCAAAGCGCCGCAGTGCGGACCCGAAGAAGACCGGGGTCATGTGCCCTTCAAGGAAGGACTGCGGGTCAAAGGCGGGCGAGGCGCCCTGGACCAGCTCCGCACTCTCGAGGAGTTCATCCCGCTCCCCAGGGGTGAGGAAGGCGTCCATGGCGGGGCCATCCACGGGCACGGGGGCGGGATGGCCGGCCTGTTCCCGCTCGACCGCGGAACGTTCGAAGGCCAGGAAACGCCGCGACCGCAGGTCCATCATGCCCTTGAACCGCCCTCCGGATCCCGCGGGCCAGAACAGGGGCGCGGGGTCGAGCGCAAGCTTGGAGGCGATCTCGTCCAGCAGTTCCAGGGGATCCTGGGCCTCACGGTCCATCTTGTTGATGAAGGTGACGATGGGGATGTCGCGCAGGCGGCAGACCTCGAACAGCTTCAGGGTCTGGGGCTCGATGCCCTTGGCGGCGTCAAGCACCATCACCGCAGCGTCGGCCGCCGTCAGGGTGCGGTAGGTGTCCTCCGAGAAGTCCTCGTGACCGGGGGTGTCCAGCAGGTTGAACATCAGCCCCTGGTGATCGAAGGTCATCACGCTGGCCGAGACCGAGATCCCGCGCTCCCGCTCGATCTTCATCCAGTCCGAACGGGTCCGGCGATTTTCCCCGCGGGCCCGCACCTGGCCTGCGGCGCGGATGGCTCCGCCCGAGAGCAGCAGGGTCTCGGTTAGGGTCGTCTTGCCGGCGTCCGGATGGGAGATGATCGCAAAGGTGCGGCGGCGGGCGGCCTCGACGGCGGGGGACTGGCTCATGGCGCCGAGGTAGCCTGAGGGCGGCGGCGGCGCAATTCACGCGTCCGGAATCATGGCTACCGGGGCCATCAGGCCTGGGCGCGCTTCCCGAGCTTGTTCCAGACTTCCTTGTTGGCCCAGCCCGCGCTCCTCTGGGAGTCCTGCAGCGACAGGAGTTGGGCCAGCATGTCGAAGGCCACATTGCAGTAGCGGACGGCGACATCCCGGGGATTGCAGTCCTGGTGCGGGGCCACGAACAGCAGGGCGTTGACCTCGGGCTGCTTGGCCATGACAAGGGCGGCGAGCTTCCGGGCCTGGGCCGGCTGGCGCACATGAAGCTGGGGCTCGCTGGCGTAGAGTTCCTGCCCCAGGATCAGGACCTGGGGAAAGGTGATGTCGCGCACGTTGAAGCCGATGAGGTCCTCGGCCATGCCCCTCTGGTCAAATTGCATGACCCAGTCGTTCATCAGGAAAAGCATGACTGAGCCTCCCTGCCGGTCTCGATGATGTGGCTGCGCTGCTCGGGCGGACAGGCCGTCCTCTTGCGTCAATTAGGCTGAAAGGCCGGGAGAATCCAGAGGACCTTCAGTCCTCCTCGACGTCTTCCGTCAGAAAATGGCGCCCGTTCCTGTCCTCGATCTCCACCACCCAGAGATCGGGATCAATGCGGCGGGCGCGTTCCACGTAACCGTCCAGTTCGGTCTCCACGACAGACCGGGAAGGCCGCATCCAGACCGTCTCGCCGTCGGCCCGGGTCGCCTCGGCGAAGAGCCGCGCCTGGCCGTCAGAACGGTTGAGGACCTTGACCAGGACCGATCCGGCGCGCGCGTCGCCCTTGTGGACGACGACGGCGAAGCCTCCGCCCAGTTCGACCCTGCGGATAAGGGCGGCCACCCAGATGTCCGTGGAGAATTTCAAGCGTCTCGCCGCTGGTCTAGGATGCGTCCGGCGGCGGCGCGCCTGAGCGTCGGCTCCGCCAGACCCTGGAAGGGAAGTTCCATGCCCCATCCCCGCGCGCTCATCAATCCCGCGGCGGGGGTCCTGGCCCTGGCGGCGGCCCTGGGACCGACCCCGGCGGGCGCAGGCGCGATGGATCTCTACTATGAACGGAGCCTCATGGCGGAGGCGGGCGTCCGCTGCGGCCTGTTCACGCCCCCTGTGCAGTCCGCCCTCGTCTCGGCGCGAGAGCAGGCCCGCGGCGCCGCCCTCAGGGCGGGCGTCGCCCCTCGCGAGATCCAGGCCGCCGGCGAGCGGGGCCGGGCCAGGGCCCGTTCGGTTCCCTGCGAGTCCCGTGACCTCTCGGTCGCCGCACAGCGGGTGCGGAGCGGATTCGAGGGCTATGCGCGCCTCATGCGTCAGGACTTTCCCGGCGACATTTCAGGCTGGAAGGCGGACCGCTCGGTCAGCGCGCAGAAGGTGCTCTGGAGGCTGACCCAGGAAACCCGCCAGGGGAACGCCCAGATGCGCTTCGGCCTTGCCGGACGTTCCGGAAACGACGGCCTGCTGGCCGTCGCCAGTCTCCCGTCGGGGTCAGCGCCCTATGCGGCGAGGATCGTGATGCGGGATCGCCGGCTGACGGCGGGCGCCTACCTGGACTCCCGGGGCGAAAGCCTGCGGAGCCTGCCCCTGTCCCGCAGGATGCCAAGGTCAGGCCCGTTCGAGAGTTACTCGGCCGAGGCGCGGTTCCCGGCGGGGGCGGACCTGCTGCCCCCGGGAATGAAGGCGGGCTGGGCCTTCCGGTTCCCCGCCCAGGCCGCAGCGGCCATCGCTGACCTTGACCCGAGGGAGGCCATCCAGGTCGAGTTCCTGGTCGCCAACGGCCCGCCGCAGCGCCTCTATGTCGAGGTGGGCGACTTTGCGGCCGCCCGGGCCTTCCTGGCCGTCAGGGCCGGGGCCTCGGCCGGGACCCCGTAAGGTCCAGCTCGGGCTGGGTCTGCTGCGCGACGATGACCGGCAGCCGGATGGTCGCCTCCGTGCCCACCCAGGGTTCGCTGCGGATCGCCAGGGTCCCGCCATGGAGGCCGGCCAGGGCCTTGACGACGCTCAGCCCCAGACCGGAACCCGACGCCCGGGTCGCCGGGTCTCCCGCCTGTTCGAAGGGCCGTCCCAGTCGCTCCAGGTCCTCGGGAGGGATGCCCCGGCCGGTATCCGCGACGCTGACGACGAGGTCGCCGCCCTCGGCGTCCAGGGACAGTCGGACTCCGCCCCCGGCGGGGGTCGCCTTGACCGCGTTGGACAGGAGGTTCAGCGCGATCTGCTTCAGGGCCCGGCGGTCCGCGCGCACCTCCATGCGCCGTCGCATGTCGGGGGCGTCGAAGGACAGGCCCGCCCGCTCGATCTGGCCGCGCATGAGCCGGATGACAGCCGTTACCGCCTCGCGGGCATCGAAGACCTCGGGATGGAGCGCGAAGCGGTCCGCCTCCACCCGGGACAGGTCCAGGACGTCGCTGATCAGCTCGAGGAGCAGCTCGCCGGACTCATGGATCAGTTCGGCATAGCCGCGATAGCGCGGTGGAAGCGGCCCCAGGACCTCCTCGCGCATGGCGTCCGCAAAGCCCATGATGGCGTTCAGCGGAGTCCTCAGCTCATGGGAGAGGCTGGCCAGGAAACGGGACTTCCCCGCGCTGCGGGCCTCGGAATCCCGGAGGGCCGACTCAAGAGCGGCCTCTCGGGACAGGAAGGGGCGAAGGTCGAACACCCGGCCAGTCAGGTCCCGGCCCGGGCCCCGGACCAGCTCCAGGCCCAGCCAGGCGTCCCCTCCGGCCTCGGATGGCAGTCTCAGGATCGCTCCGCCGTCCTCGCGGGCCAGGTCCCGGGTTCGTTCCAGCGCGCGGGCCTCGGCCGGGGGAAAGAGGTCCGCCAGCCTGTCGCCGGGCGCAGGCAGGGGGACGCCGGGAATCCCCGGGCCCCAGATCGCCACAATCCGGCCAGACGGCGACACGCGAAGGCCCAGCCCGGACAGGACACCGGAAAGGCCCTGCGGCTGGGCCGCCGCCGCAGGTCCGGCCGGGTGGTGTCGGGCTTCACGACGACTCGCTGCCATTCCCGCAGGCTACCCCCCGCCCCCATGCGCCGGGAGTCAGGGCCGTGAATTGGCGGTGGATAACACCGCTGACGGGCTTACCCCCTTCAGATGGTTCCCTCTGGACGGATCAGGCACTAGACGGAACGCCGACGGGATGCGGTGCCGCCGTATCCGCAGACCTCCGGGGGCCCTGGCCGTGACCGCGACTGACACCCTCCAGGCCCGCCTGGACGAGCTGGCCGAGACCTTCGAGCTCCTCGAGGACTGGGAGGAGCGCTACCGTCATGTGATCGACCTGGGGCGGAGCCTGGCGCCGCTCAGCGACGCCGAACGATCAGAGGCCAACCGGGTCCGAGGCTGCGCCAGCCAGGTGTGGCTGGTGACCGCGGACGGGCCGGACGGGACCCTCGTCTTCCGGGGCGACTCCGACGCCCACATTGTCCGTGGCCTGGTCGCCATCCTGCTGAACCTCGTGTCCGGCCTCCAGCCCGGAGAGGTCGCAGGCTTCGACGCTGCAGGCGCCCTGGACCGCCTGGGCCTGTCCGGGAATCTGTCGTCCCAGAGGACAAATGGCCTGGCCGCCATGGCCGACCGGATTCGGCGCGACGCCCGGGCCCGGCTGCCGGCCGCCTGAGCAGCGGACCCTCGGTCCGGTCAGGCCGCCCGGATTCCCGAGTTGAAGCCGGGGGCCCGTTCAGCCCCGAGCACCACGTCGTAGCCCAGGATCATGTCCACGTCCGCGCCATTGGCCGCCAGGGGCAGGCGCATCCAGAGGACGGAGAGATCGGGCGCGCCCCGCCACCCGAGGGAATGGACGCCGATCGCCGGCCGACGGTCGCCGACGATGGCCGAGAGCTCACGACGCCAGTATTCGGCGGCGGGCCCGGCATAGATTTCCCCGAGGGTGCGACCGGTGATCTCCGTCCCGTAGACCCCGAAGAGGCCCGTCCCGGCGAGACGAATCCGGAAACGGCTCTCCCGGCCGACTTCCGTGAGGCTCAGCATGGGCAGGAACGACTTGATCTCAGCCGGCCGGATGTCCGCGCGTGAGGGCAGCCGCCCATCCCGGCGCAGTCCCGCCCAGTAGCCGTAAAGCGCTTCCTGCGCGCCCTCCGCAACGGCGGTCGCGCCGAGTTCCGACACCATCTTCAGAGTCCCCAACAACCCCTTGGATTCATAACGAATCGTTTATCGCCTGATGCGCGAATCGCGGGCAAGCGAAATTTGGTTAACGGGGCGTAGCCAGGGGAAGGGCGTTACAAAAAAGCCCGGCCGCCATGGCGACCGGGCTTTCAGGTTCCAGACCGGTTTGGCCCGGGCGTCAGGCCTTGCCGCGGCGGCGGGGCGCCTGGCGGCCACCCTGGCCCAGGCCCATCTGCTTGGCCAGGTCCGAGCGGGCCTTGGCGTAGTTCGGCGCCACCATCGGATAGTCCTTCGGCAGGCCCCACTTGGCCCGATACTCCTCAGGGCTCATGTTGTACTTGGTCCGCAGGTGCCGCTTCAGCGACTTGAACTTGCGACCATCCTCCAGGCAGATGATGAAGTCCGGCGTGATCGAGCGGCGGACCGGCACTGCGGGGTCGCGAGGGGCGGCCTCGACAGGCTCAGCCGCGCCGGTCACCCCGGCGAGGGCGCGGTGCACGCTCTGGATCAGCGACGGAAGCTCGGCGGCGGAAATCGTGTTGTTGCCGACGTAGGCGGAAACAATGTCCGCGGTCATCTCGATGACTTCAGTCTTTTCGTCCATTACCGGTTTCCATCTCTCAAAATTCAGAAAAAAGACGCACATACGCGCGCTGTGCCGGGACATAGCGACGCTCTTCGAGCAAAGCAAGGTTTAACGACCGAAAATGTCGGGAATAGGGCTCCCGACATTTTCGGTGTGACTGCATTCAGGTCAACCCGGCCTTCGGAACGAGCAATCCATCCGAACAACCGGAGGGCTGGACCGTCACCGGAACTTGGGCGCGCTCCAGTGTTCCCAGATGTTCGGAAGGTCCGTGGAGACCTTGTCAGGATACCGGGGCAGGCGCTTCTCGAGGAAGGAGGTGACCCCTTCCTTCGCGTCGGCCATGGCGCCGCGGGCCTGGATGCCCCGGCTGTCGGCCATGTGCGCCTCCATCGGGTGGCTGGCTCCGGCCATGCGCCAGATCAACTGGCGGGTCAGGGCGATGGACACCGGGGCGGTGTTGTCGGCGATCTCGCGCGCCAGGGCCCGGGCGGCCGGCAGCAGGTCCTCCGGGGCGTGCATCGACCGGACCAGCCCCTTCTCGTGGGCTTCCTGGGCCGGGAAGACGCGGCCCGAATAGCACCACTCCAGGGCGGTCTGGATCCCCACGAGGCGGGGCAGGAACCAGGACGAGCAGGCCTCGGGATTGATCCCCCGGCGCGAGAAGACGAAGCCGTAGCGGGCGTCGGTGGAGGCCATGCGGATGTCCATGGCCAGCTGCATGGTGACGCCCACGCCCACCGCGGCGCCGTTCACCGCGGCGATCACCGGCTTGAGGCTGTCGTAGATCCGCAGGGTGAGGAGGCCGCCGCCGTCCCGCTGGACGCCCTCGACCGTGCGGGCTTCCTTGTCCTGGCCGCCCCGGGTGGAATAGTCGAAGGTCGCCGCGCCGGCGGACAGGTCGGCGCCGGCGCAGAAGGCCCGCCCTGCGCCCGTGACGATCACCACCCGCACGCTGTCATCAGCGTCGGTCTGGTCAAAGGCGGCGATCATCTCCTGCATCATCTGGGTGTTGAAGGCGTTCAGCTTGTCCGGCCGGTTCAGGGTCAGGGTGGCGATGCCGTCCTCGACTTCCAGGCGGATCGTCTCGAAGTTTGACATGGTGGTGGGTCTCCGTGGCGTTTCGGGCGCATCGGTCGGCCTTGACGGACCTTCCGTCAAGACCTGCATATGCATCCCACAAGCCGGAGCGCCGGCGGCCCGAGACCGGGCGACGACCGAGGAGGATGACCATGCACCCCGCAACCCATGCCCGGACCCAGCCGGACCGCGCCGCCTACATCATGGGCGCCACGGGGGAGACCGTCACCTACGGCGAGCTGAACGACCGCTCGAACCAGGGCGCCCAGCTCTTCCGGTCCCTCGGCCTGAAGACCGGCGACGTCATCGCCCTGATGCTCGACAACCACCCGCGCTACTTCGAGATCGCCTGGGCGGCCCAGCGCTCGGGCCTCTACTTCACCTGCATCTCGTCCAAGCTGTCGGCGGGCGAGATCGAGTACATCATGGGCGACTGCGAGGCGAAGGTGCTGATCACCTCCGCCGGGGTGGGCCCGGTGATCGACGAGCTTCCGGCCCTCGTGCCCGGCGTGAAGCTCTACATGGTGGGCGAGGCGCGGCCGCCTTACGAGAGCTTCGAGGCCGCCCGGGCCGCCATGCCGGCTGAACCCAACGCCGACGAGACCGCCGGCGCGGACATGCTCTACTCCTCGGGCACCACGGGCCGTCCCAAGGGCATCAAGCCGCCCCTGACCGGCGCCGCCATCGACGAACCGAACTCCCTGGCCATGATGGCCCAGGGCCTGTTCGGCTTCCGTCCGGATTCGACCTACATCTCGCCCGCCCCGCTCTACCACGCCGCTCCCCTGCGCTGGTGCATGTCCGTCCACCGGATGGGCGGCACGGTCGTGGTGATGGAGAAGTTCGACCCCGAGACGGCCCTGTCCCTGATCGAGCGCTACCGGATCGACGTCGGCCAGTGGGTGCCCACGCACTTCGTGCGCATGCTCAAGCTGCCGGCCGAGGTAAGGGCGAAGTACGACGTCTCGTCCATCCGCTCGGCGGTCCATGCCGCCGCCCCCTGCCCCATCCCGGTCAAGGAACAGATGATCGAATGGTGGGGCAAGGTGGTCCACGAGTACTACGCCGGCTCCGAGGGCAACGGCTTCTGCTATGTCGGGCCCGAGGACTGGCTGGCCCACAAGGGCACGGTGGGCCGGTCGGTCATGGGCGAGGTCAGGATCGTTGGAGAGGACGGCGAGGAGGTCCCGCCGCGCACCGAGGGCACGGTCTACTTCGCCGGCGGCGCCCCCCTCGCCTACCACAACGCCCCGGACAAGGTGGCCGAGAACACCAACAAGCACGGCTGGACCACCCTGGGCGACGTGGGCTGGGTGGACGAGGAGGGCTTCCTCTACCTCACCGACCGCAAGAGCTTCATGATCATCTCGGGCGGGGTGAACATCTACCCGCAGGAACTCGAGAACCTGCTGATCACCCACCCGAAGATCACCGACGCTGCGGTCGTCGGCGCACCGCATGAGGAGATGGGCGAGCAGGTGGCGGCGATGATCCAGCCCGCCGACTGGGCCGACGCCAATGACGCCTTCCGCGCCGAGATCGCCGAATTCTGCCGGGCCAACATCAGCCACGTGAAGTGCCCGCGGATCATCGACTTCATGGAGGAGCTCCCCCGCCACCCGACGGGCAAGCTCTACAAGCGCCTGATCCGCGACGCCTACTGGGGCAAGGAAGGCTCGAAGATCGTCTGACGCCATTCGGCGGAGGGGGTCAGCCGGGAGGCCGTCGACCCCCTCACCCGGCGTCCCCGGC
>CAIMLY010000356.1 GCA_903842425.1 uncultured Alphaproteobacteria bacterium
CGGGCTGTGGCGACATCACCTTCCGGCCGGGCATCAAGGCCCTGGAAGGCCGGCAGGTGCGCTTTACCGACGACAGTGTCGAGGACGTGGACGTCATCATCTACGCCACCGGCTACGACATGAAGTTCCCTTTCTTCGAGGACCCGGCCTTCGTGCCGGATTCCGACCACCGCCTGCCGCTGTTCAAGCGGATGATGAAGCCCGGCGTGCCCAACCTCTTCTACATGGGCCTGGCCCAGCCCCTGCCGACCCTGGTGAACTTCGCCGAGCAGCAGGCCAAGTTCGTCGCCGCCTACCTGACGGGCAGGTACCTGCCCCCCTCGCCCGCCGAGATGGCGCGGATCACCGCCGAGGACGAGGCCCTGCACATGGGCCAGTACTACGCCTCCAAGCGGCACACGATCCAGGTCGACTTCGGCGTCTATTGCCATGATCTCATGAAGGAAATCGATCGCGGGGCGAAGCGCGCCGCGGCGGTCGGGAACCGCCTGCCCGTGCCCGCCCGGGCCGGCCTTCAGGACGCCTGAAGCCCCTCCAGGCGGCCTTCCGCCAGGGCGATCAGGGTCCAGGTCATGACCTCGGGCTCGAGGGCCGTGACACGCTGCTCGAGGGTTTCGGGCGTATCGCCCCGCTCCACCTGAACGGGCCAGCGGCCGAGGACCCGCCCGTGGTCGTACTCGCCGTCGACGAGGTGGATGGTGACCTCGCTCTGCGGCGCGCCGGCGGCGATGACCGCCTCGTGGACCCGGCGCCCGTACATCCCCTCCCCGCCGAAGGCGGGCAGGGGCCCGGGATGGATGTTGAGGATACGGTCGGGAAACCGCGCCAGGACCGCAGGGCCGATGCGCCGCAGATAGCCGGACAGGACCACCCAGTCGGCGCCGGAGGCGGCCAGGGCCTCGGTCAGTCGGAGGTCGGCGGTGTCCGGATCGGCGGCGGTGGTGATGACCTCGTGCGCTATGCCCCGCTCGCGGGCGAAGTCCAGGGCCGGCGCCTTGGCCGAATTGCTGACCAGGAGGACGATGTCGGCGGCCAGCCGCCCTGCCCCCGCCGCCTCCACGGCCGCGCGGAAAGCCGAGCCGTTGCGTGAGGCGAGAAAGGCGAGCTTCAGGCGGGCGCTCACGCCTCCTCCCCCAGCCTGTGCTCGAAGCGCAGTCCGTCAAAGGCTGGCTCCACGCCGGGCGGCAGGCGGGCGCTGAGGGCAGCGAAGTCGAGGTCGATGTGCATGTTGGTCAGGATGGTGCGCCGGGGCTTGAGCCTCGCCGCCCACTCCAGGGCCAGGTCCACATGGGCGTGGGTCGGGTGCGGACGCCAGCGCAGGGCGTCGACAATCCAGACATCCAGGCCGGCCAGGGCCTCGAAGGCGTCCTCCGGCAGGCCGACGACGTCGCTGGAATAGGCCACGTCACCGAACCGGTAGCCCACCGAGCGAAGGCCGCCATGGTCCTGGTCGAAGGTCACCACCGGGATGGCGCCCGAGGGGCCGTCCACGGCCCAGGCCTGGCCGTGGGGCGGGATCAGGACGGGGTCGGCGATGCCGGGATAGCCCCCCTCCCCCTCGAAGACATAGCCGAACCGCCGGCCCATGGAGGCGAAGGTGGCGGCGTCCATGTGGCAGGGGATGCGCGCCCTCTGGCGGATGAAGAAGGCGCGGATGTCGTCGATGCCGTGGGTCTGGTCGGCGTGGTCGTGGGTTAGCAGCAAGGCGTCGAGGCGCCGGGCGCCGGCCTGGGCCGTCTGCCAGCGCAGGTCGGGCGAGGCGTCCACCAGGACGGTGGTGGCCTGTGCCGGGTCGGGCGCGGTCCGGCGGACCAGCAGGGAGCAGCGGGTGCGGAAGTTGCGCGGGTCCGCGGGATCGCACGCGCCCCAGTCGCCGTCGGCCCTCGGCACCCCGCCGGAGGAGCCGCAGCCCAGGATGGTGAACTCCAGGGTCCCGCTCATGGCCGGGGGATCCGGTCGAAGAGGGCGAAGAAGGCGTCCTCGCAGCGGGCCTCGGCCTCCTCGGGGCTCCAGCCACGGACCGTGGCGAGGCCGGCCAGGACAGCGGGCAGGAAGGCCGGTTCGTTTCGGCGTCCGCGATGCGGGACCGGGGCGAGATAGGGGCAGTCGGTCTCGACGATGATCCGGTCGGCGGGCATGTCGCGGATGACGGCCCGGACCTCCTCGGCGGCCTTGAAGGTGGCGATGCCGGAGACCGAGAACCAGGCGCCCAGGGCCGCGGCCCTGCGGGCCAGCTCCGCTCCGGAGGTGTAGCAGTGCAGGAGCATGCGGAAGGGGGCGCGGGCGTGGGCTTCCTCCAGCATCCGGGTCATCAGCTCGTCGGCCTCGCGGGTGTGGACCACCAGGGGCAGGCCGCTCTCCTGCGCCGCCGCGATGTGGGCGGCGAAGACCCTGGCCTGGATGTCCCGGGGCGACAGGTCGTAGTGGAAGTCGAGGCCGGTCTCGCCGAGGCCGACCACCTTGGGGTCGTCCGCGAGGTCCAGGAGGGTGCGGGACGACAGGTCGGGGACGTCCTTGGCCTCGTGCGGGTGGACGCCCACCGTGCACCAGATGTCGGGCGCCTCGGCGATGGCGCGGTTGGCTGGGAAGGTCGTCAGACGGTCCGAGATGTTGACCATCAGGGCGATGCCTGCGGCCCGGGCCCGGTCGATCACCTCCTGCCTGTCGGCGTCGAACTGGGGGGCGTGCAGGTTGACGTGGCTGTCGATGAGCATGGCGGGAGGATCAGGTCCGGGCGGCGGCGCGCAGGTCGGCCAGGGCCGTGAACAGGGCGTCCCCGCGGTCGAGGTTGAGGGCCTCCACCTCCCTGGGCAGGCGGTCGAGGGCCGACCAGGCCTCGGCCCAGGCGTCGAGCCCGCCGATGCCTTCCTCCGCCCGGCGAAGGACCAGGTCGTGGACCCGGGCGGCGAGGCGCTCGGTCAGGAGGGCGAAGCTGCGGGCCCCCTCCCCGCCCCGGAACCGCTCGGTGAGGGACAGGGCGAGGGTCCGGTCAAGCTCGGGCAGGCTGTTCATGAGGGTGCGCGCGGCGTCATCCATCTCCAGCGCCCCTTCGGTGAGCAGGGCCCAGGCGCGGCCGGGGGCGCCGCCGGACATGCGCGCCAGCCGCAGGGCGGATTCCGGGTCGGCGTCGGTCCGCCCGGCCACGAAACCAGCCACGGCGGCCTCGTCCAGCGGCGCTAGCTTCAGGGTGCGGCAGCGGGACCGGATGGTCCGGATCAGCCGGCCGGGCGCATGGCAGACGAGCAGGATGACCCCCCGGGGCGGCGGCTCCTCCAGGGTCTTCAGGAGGGCGTTGGCGGCGTTGCGGTTCAGGTCGTCCGCCGCATCGACGATGGCGACCCGGTAGGGCGCCGAGGCGGGTGACTTGGAGAAGAACTCGTTCAGCCGCCGGACCTCCTCGACGAGGATTTCCCGGCGCATCTTGCCCTCGGAATCCGTGCGGTCGATGACCATCAGGTCGGGATGGGCGCCCTGGGACACCAGGCGCGAGACAGGGTCGTGGGGCGAGGCGCCCATCGGGCCATGGCGTGGGTCCGGCGCGGCGCCCAGCAGCCGCCGGGCGATGCGGAAGGCCAGGGTCGCCTTTCCCAGTCCCTGGGCCCCGGTCACCAGCCAGGCGTGGTGCAGGCGGCCGCGGGCCTCGGCGTCGGCGAAGGCGGCCTCGGCGGCCTCCTGGCCGAGGAGGTCGAAGACGTCGCGAGGATGGGGCGGGACCTCGCTCACCCGAGGACCCCGGGCAGGTCAGCAAGGGCGTCGAGGATCCGGGCCTCCACCTGGTCGGGATCCCCGGCGGCGTCGATGACCCGGCAGCGCGCCGGCTCGTCCCGGGCGATGGCCAGGAAGCCCGCCCGGAGGCGGCGGTGGAAGTCGAGGCCCTTGGACTCGAAACGCGCCTCGGCGTCCGGCCGCCCCAGGGCGCGGGCCAGGCCCGCCTCGGGGTCAAGGTCGAAGACCAGGGTCCGGACCGGCCGGACATCCTCCAGGATGAAGGTCTCCAGGGCCGAGATCAGGTCCGGGTCCGCGCCCCCGGCCGCGCCCTGGTAGGCCCGGGTGGAGTCGGCGTAGCGGTCACACAGCACCACCGCGCCCCGCTCAAGGGCCGGCCGGAGGGTGCGCTCGATGTGGTCCCGGCGGGAGGCGTACATCAGGAGGGTCTCGGTGACCGGGCTCCAGCGGTCGGCGGACCCGTTCAGCACCAGGTTGCGGATGGCCTCGGCGCCCGGCGAGCCTCCGGGCTCGCGCGTCACCACCACCTCGCGGCCGGCGGCCTGCAGGCGCGCGGCCAGGCGCCGGACCTGGGTGGACTTGCCCACGCCCTCGCCGCCCTCGAACGAGATGAAGAGACCACCGCTCATGGCGCCTGAATGACCCCTTGGGCGCGCCGCGTCCAGCCCCCCGGACCGCCCGGGACGCGGGGGATCAGGCCCCCTCGCCCCGCTCGTAGCGCCAGAGGGCGTCCCGGTCCGCCGAGAACCGCCTGGCCGCCACGTAGAAGGCCGGGATGGCCACCAGGGAGGCGGCGGTCATGACCAGCATCATGTCGGTGATCGGCCGGTCGCGGCCCGCCGCGGCGAAGGCGTCGATCATGAAGCCGCCAACCGTGGTCGAGACCCCCAGGCCGATGACGTTCACGCCCATGATGAACAGGGCCACCGCCGTCGCCCGCACCTTGGCCGGCGCCAGCTCCTGGATGGTGGAGTAGGCCCCGCCGTACATGGCCGCCAGCTGGAAGATGCCCGAGCCGATGCCCAGCCAGAAGATCAGGCCGTCATGGTCGGTCAGGCGGTAGAGGAACTGCAGGGGCGTCATGGCGATCAGGATGATCACGATCAGCATGGAGCGGCCCTGGCCGGTCTTCTTCAGCCACCAGTCGCCCAGGGCGCCGCCGATGATGTTCCCCGCCACGCCGACGGTGGCGTACATCAGGGCCACCTTGAGGAAGAGCGGCCCGGTCTCGAGCTTCAGCTCCTCCTTCCACCAGATGGTGTCGAACTGCGCTGCGCCCACGGCCAGGTGGACGCCGATGCCGCCCAGGATGGTCAGGAGCAGGGCCGGAGAGCGCTTCAGCGCGCCCCTCAGCTCGGGCAGGAGGCCCAGCATGCCCTTCACGGCCTTCAGCGCGCCCTCGCCGGCGTGCGGCGACGGCGGCCGGGTCTCACGGAAGGTGGCCAGCCAGAGGGCCAGGATGAGGCCCATGGCCCCGATCAGCAGGAAGCAGTTGCGCCAGCCGATGACCGGCCCGAGGGAAGCCGCCACGAGGTAGGCCAGGCCCGAGCCCAGGGGCACGCCCGCATAGTAGAAGCCCGAGGCGAAGCCCAGCTGCCGGGAGGGGAAGCGGTCTGAGATCATGGACAGGGCGGTGGGCGTGAGCGTCGACTCCCCCACCCCGATCAGCACCCGGGGGACGGCCAGCGACACGAAGCCCTTGGCCAGGCCCGAGGCCGCGGTCAGCAGGCTCCAGAGCCCCACGCCGAAGGCGGCGAAGCGCGGCCGGTGCACGGCGTCGGCGACCAGGCCCATGAAGGGGCTGAGGATCCCGTACAGCAGGGTGAACATGATGCCCGTCAGCAGGCCGAACTGGCCGTTGGACAGGCCCAGGTCCGCCTTGATCTCGGGGCCGAAGGTCGGCAGCAGCTGGCGGTCCAGGATGTTCAGGACGTTCAACACCATCATGAAAACGAGGAAACCGAAGGCTCCCCTGGTCGCCGTTTCCACGCCATTGCCGGCTGCGCCGCCGGTCTCTGCGCCAGGTCCCATCCGATCTCCTCCCCGGAGTCTGTTCTGTGATTCACAGATTGGACGGCGGAGGCCCGAAGTGTCCAGCACCCATCTCGCGCGTCTGGCGGCCCCGGGCGGCCCCTGCTATAGCCGCCCCGCCGGAAGGGTGGCCGAGTGGTTTAAGGCAGCGGTCTTGAAAACCGCCGTGGGTGGAAGCCCACCGTGGGTTCGAATCCCACCCCTTCCGCCAACGCACCGAGTTGCGAAACAAACTGTCTCCCTCGACCATTAGTCAATGGATGCGCCCCTTCAAAACCGTTGAATTTCTGTCACTTAAGGGCGGAATAGCTCTTTACCGCCATCTACCCGCTGGCCGGCCGTGAGTTGGCAAAATCGACCGCCTACCGAGAGCATCACAAACTTCAAGCGGAATCCCGAAGCTTAAAGTCATGGAAATCAGCTATTTATGCTGACTAAACCTTTTAAGCAGAGGTTCGGTTGGCATGCTAATCTGGCTGCATGCAGCGACCTACGCCAATGGCGTAGATCGTATCGAAAATGGCAGGCGGAGATGAAACACAAAAGAAAACACAGAAAAGAGCTGAAGGTCACAGTTACCTGCTCGGAGGTGATCAACCCGAGAGCCCGCCGACAGGCCAGACTGAGGTACCGACAGCCTGGGGGTCTTGGCGGCAGTCGCCGTTGCAATCCGCTTGGTAGCTCAATCAGCCTTCTCTGCATTGTTGGGCATCTGGTCCTTCGCCGATGCACCGGAGCGAGAGCATCAAAACCGACACAGAAAAAATCAAGGAAACATCCCATCAAAATCGTTGGAGGAGAAGCATTATGAATGTATCCAAGGCAGCTCTCTTTGTGCTTTTCGCTATTTTGGGTGCTGGGGTCCTGACTGCGGTAGCGGCCGGTGAAGCGGCCGCCCGCGCCGCAGCAGGATTGGCGGACCCCAAAACACTGTTCCTCTTTCTCTCGTCCTTGTTCTTTGCCTCCACGTTGTATTTCGGTACGTTCAAGTTCTTTCAGAAAGGCAATCCCATCCTGTGCGTCGAGTGGGCGGTGATGGCCATCTCGATGACTAACATAACCATTTGGATATTCACGCAACAGCAATGGCAGTTAGACTTTTCGATGTACCTCGACGCGTTCTCACGTGTTGCTGGCATGAATTTACTAGTTGTCGTCGGCTTTCTCGCCGTAACCCATAAATACAAACCATCAATCTTGGCGGATGTATTCATTCTATTCGGGGTCGGTGCAATTGCCGCGATCCTGATGTACATCGACTTCATGGAGCCTGTGCGCCCATTTGTTTTCTTCGCGGTCCACTTCATGTTTTTGCCATTTCTTATGATGCTCACGTGGAAGCTGTTTTCCATGGGCAACAGGACACTTGGTGTGCACATGGTCCTCACGACGTTGCTGTTGACCTACATCCACAGCATTGCGGACTTCTATCCGATCCCGGGCGATGCCACCAACGTGCTCTACAACTACCCATTCATGGCGTTTACGGTCTGGGCCTATGGGTATCTTGTGATCTATTTCGCGTATGTCGCCTTGGAGCAAAACAACTTCAGTTCATCTGGAAACTGAGGAGTACGCAATGCACATCGCACGGAACGGAGCTTTGGCGGTCGCTTGGCTGCACCCCTTGGTGATCTTGAAAACTGCGGGCTCGGCGCTGTCAGACGAAATGCACTGGTTGGGCGAAGGCGCATAACCGGCTAAATCTGCGCCATGTCCCGGCCCAAAAAACCAGCCAGCCCGTTTCGCTTCGATCCCCGGAGACCAGGGGACCCAGTCAAAGCGGTCTGTGCGCGGAATTTGTCTCAGATCACCTGGACATC
>CAIMLY010000357.1 GCA_903842425.1 uncultured Alphaproteobacteria bacterium
CCCCGATGATCAGCACCGCCGCCGTCACCACGCCGTCTCCGCCCGGGCTGCCCATGCGTGAAGTCTCCGTTTCCGGCGAACATCTATCGGCTGCAGCCCGCCTTGCCTATACCCGGCACATGGACTTCCCCGCCCCCCTGGTCCCCGCGATCTTCGTGCACCGCTACAAGCGCTTCTTCGCCGACGTCGTACTGGCGGACGGGTCGGAACTCACAGCCCACTGCCCCAACCCCGGCGCCATGCTGGGGCTGAACTCCCCCGGCCTGCCCGCCTGGCTGTCGATCTCGGACAATCCCAAGCGCAAGCTCTCCCACACGCTGGAGCTGCTGGAGGCCGACGGCGGCCTCGTGGGCATCAACACCCTCCTGCCCAACCGCCTGGTCGCCGAGGCCCTGGAAGCCGGGACGATCCCGGAGCTGGCGGGCTACGCCTCGGTCAGGCGCGAGGTGAAATACGGCAAGGCCAGCCGGGTGGACTTCCTGCTGGACGATCCAGCCCGGGGCCGCTGCTGGCTGGAGGTCAAGAACGTGCATCTGATGCGCACGCCGGGACTTGCCGAATTTCCCGATTGCGTGGCGGCCCGTTCCACCCGCCACCTGGAGGAACTCGCCGACCAGGTCGCGGCAGGCGACCGTGCCGTCGCCCTGTTCGTGATCCAGCGGATGGACTGCGAGGCCTTCAGCGCCTGCGCGGATCTCGACCCGGCCTTCGCCCGGGGCCTTGCGTCGGCCGCCGAAGCGGGGGTCGAGGTCATGGCCTGGGCCTGCGATGTCGCCCGTTCCGGGGTCCGGATCCTGCGGCCGCTGCCCTGGCGTGGTTGACTTCCGCGGGGCAGGCGCCAGCCTTCCGCCATGATCACAGCCCTGCTGCTCGCCGCCTCCGTCTCCCTCGCGCCCACCCCGGCCGAACTCGAGGCCCTCCTGGCTCCCCTCAAGGGGGCGAAGGTCCAGGTCCGCCGCGTCCAATGCGAGGTCCTGGGCGATCCCACCGAGCACCGCTGCGCCTGGCGCCAGAGGACGGCCGGAGGGCGATGGGAGGCCTGGTCGGCCATCCTGGCGCAGGACGGCGGGCGCTGGATCCTGATCGACGCGCCCGGCCGCACGTCGCGCCCGTGACGCATCCGTGCTAGGACAAAAGCCATGAACCAGAGCGACATCGCCCAGCTTGAGCACAAGACCGGGGAAATCCGGCTGCACGGCCCCGAAGGCTTCGAGGGCATGCGCCGTGCCGGCCGCCTCGCCGCCGAGTGCCTGGACATGCTCACGCCCCATGTGAAGCCCGGCGTTGTCACCGAGGACCTGGACCACCTGGCCCGGGAGTTCATCCTCGACCACGGCGCCCTGCCCGCCTGCCTGGGATATCGCGGCTATCGCCACACCCTCTGCATCTCGGTGAACCATGTCGTCTGCCACGGCATTCCCTCCGAGCGCACCCTGAGGGAAGGCGACATCGCCAACATCGACGTCACCGTCGTGGTCGACGGCTGGCATGGCGACACCTCGCGCATGTACGGCGTGGGCAAGGTTCCCGCCCGCGCGCGACGTCTGGTCGACGTCACCTACCAGGCCCTGCAGCGGGGGATCGACGCGGTCCGTCCCGGGGCGACCACGGGGGACATCGGCGCGGCCATCCAGGCCTGGGTGGAATCCCAGCGCTGCTCGGTGGTCCGGGACTTCTGCGGCCACGGCCTGGGCCGCGTCTTCCATGACGCGCCCAACATCCTGCACTATGGCCAGAAGGGGACCGGCGAGGTCCTGCGGCCCGGCATGTTCTTCACCATCGAGCCCATGGTGAACCTCGGCAAGTGGCAGGTGAAGATCCTGGCCGACGGCTGGACCGCCGTGACCCGGGACAAGTCCCTGTCGGCCCAGTGCGAGCACTCCATCGGCGTGACGGAGACCGGCTGCGAGGTCTTCACCGCCTCGCCGGCGGGACTTTACCAGCCGCCGATCGAGACCGACTAGGGCCGGATTGGGCTGACTTTTCTTTAACTTGCGCGGGGCAGGCCTGTCAGGCGACCTGCGGGACTTCCGAACGGAGCCCGCCATGCTGTCCATACGCAACCTGAGCCATGTCTATCCCGGCGGAACCCGGGCCCTCGAGGACGTGAGCCTGGAGATCCCCGCGGGCATGTTCGGGCTGCTGGGCCCGAACGGGGCGGGCAAGTCGACCCTGATGCGGTGCATCGCCGCCCTCCAGACCCCGACCTCGGGCGCCATCGACTTCGACGGCATCGACGTCCTGGCCGAGCCGGCGCGCCTGCGCCGGACCCTCGGCTACCTGCCTCAGGACTTCGGGGTCTATCCCCGGGTCTCCGCCCTGGACCTCCTGGACCACCTGGCGGTCCTCAAGGGGCTGACGAACACGGCGGAGCGCCGGGAGACCGTCGAGGCCCTTCTGAACCAGGTCAACCTCTGGTCGGTCCGCAAGAAGGCCGTGGCCGGATTCTCGGGCGGCATGCGTCAGAGGTTTGGGATCGCCCAGGCCCTCATCGGGCAGCCCCACCTGATCATCGTCGACGAGCCGACGGCTGGACTCGATCCGGAGGAACGGAACCGTTTCCTCAATCTTCTCGCAGAGATCGGCGAGAAAGTTGTCGTGATCCTCTCGACCCACATCGTCGAGGATGTCGCGGATCTCTGCCCCCGGATGGCCGTCCTGGCGGGCGGGCGCCTCCTGCGCGAGGGTTCGCCGTCCAGCCTGGTCCGCGAGCTCCAGGGGCGGGTCTGGAAGAAGGTGGTGGACAAGGCTGACCTGCCCGGCCTGGCCGGGATCGCCCCGGTCATCTCCACCCGGCTGTCCGCAGGCCGCACCGTGGCCCACCTCCTTTCCGAGACCTCGCCCGGGCCGGGATTCGAGGCGGTGGAGGGCGGCCTCGAGGACGTCTACTTCGCCGCCCTGCAGTCCGCCCGCAAGGCGGCCTAGGAGCACGACATGTTCGGCCAGATCGCCGCCTTCGAGCTTCGCTACCAGGTCCGCCAGCCCGTCTTCTGGGTGGCGACAGCCTTCTTCTTCCTGCTCGTCTTCGGCTCCATGACCGTCGACAACATCCAGATCGGCGGCGGCGGCGGCGGGGTCCACAAGAACGCCCCCACGGCCATCGCCATGACCCATCTGGTCATGTCGATCTTCTTCATCTTCGTCACCGCGGCCCAGGTCGCCAACGTGATCGTCCGCGATGACGAGACGGGCTTCGGACCCCTTGTCCGGTCCACCCGGATCACCCGCCTGGACTACCTGCTGGGACGGTTTGCCGGCGCCTTCGCCGCAGCCTGCCTGGTCTTCCTCGCCGTGCCGGTCGGCATGTTCCTGGGAAGCCTGGCGCCCTGGGTCGATCCCGAGACTCTGGGGCCGAACCGCCTGGGCGACTATGCCTATGCCTACGGGGCGCTGGCCCTGCCGTCCATATTCCTGACCGCCGCCCTGTTCTTCGCCCTGGCGACGGCGACCCGGTCGATGATGGCCACCTACATCGGAGCCACCGCCCTCCTGATCCTCTGGGTGATCATGGGGACCCTGGCCGCCCGTCAGGAGATGCGGGACCTGGCGGCCTGGCTGGATCCCTTCGGCGGCATCGCCCTGGGCGAGGCCATCCGCTACTACACGACCTTCGAGTCCAACACCCGGCTCCCGGCCCTCGCGGGCGTCCTGCTGGCGAACCGCCTGATCTGGACCTCGGTGGGGATCGCGGCCCTGGTCCTGGCCTGCCTCATCTTCCGCTTCGAGGTCCGGCGCGGCCGCCAGGGCAGGCCCCCGAAGGCCGAGGCCGAGGCGCCGCCCCCGGCCGGACGGCCGGCTTCCGCACCGGCGGCAACCCTCCGGAGCGACCTGACCGCCCAGGGCGTCCAGGCCCTCCACCGGATCCGCTTCGA
Organism: uncultured Alphaproteobacteria bacterium; assembly: GCA_903842425.1. Classification (GTDB taxonomy): domain Bacteria; phylum Pseudomonadota; class Alphaproteobacteria; order Caulobacterales; family Caulobacteraceae; genus Phenylobacterium. Next base: position 3,873 of record CAIMLY010000357.1, read on the forward strand.
GGCCGCCCAGATCCTGCGCAGCCCGGCCTTCGTCATCCTCATGGTCCTGGGCCTCTTCAATGCGTCCGGCGGAGTCCTGCTGGGCATGGAGGCGAACGGCTCGCCCCTCCTGCCGACGACGATCCGGATGATCGAGCAGCTCCAGGGCGCCTTCAGCTTCGTGGTGGTCCTGGTGGCCATCTACTATGCGGGCGAGCTGGTCTGGCGCGACCGCGAGCGCCGCTTCGCCGACATCGTCGATTCCACCGCCGCGCCGGACTGGACCTTCCTCGTCCCCAAGGTCATCGGCCTGGTCCTGGTCCTGGGCGCCATGTTGCTGATCAGCACCCTGGCCGCCGCCGCCGCCCAGGCGCTCCTTGGCTTCCCTCACCCGAACTGGGGCCAGTACTTCGGCTGGTACGTGCTGCCGACCCTGGCGGACTGGGCCCTGCTGGCCGTGCTGGCGGTCTTCCTCCAGGCCCTGGCGCCCAACAAGTTCGTCGGCTGGGCGCTCATGGCGGCCTACCTGGTCCTCCAGCTCAGCCTCGCCGGCGCCGGCTTCGAGCATAATCTCTACAACTATGGCGGCGGTCCGGGCGTTCCCCTGTCGGACATGAACGGCCAGGGCGACTACGCCGGCTTCGCGGCCTGGTTCCGCGCCTACTGGACGGCCTTCGCCATCGTCCTGCTGGTGCTGACCCAGGGGCTCTGGGCCCGGGGCGCAAGGGATGGCGCAGGCGCCCGGCTGGCCCGCCTCGGCCGCCGGCTGAAGGGCCGGACGGGTCTGGCCGCCGCCGGCGCCCTGCTGGTCTTCGCCGGTCTCGGCGGCTTCATCTTCCTCAACACCAACGTCTGGAATCCCTACCGGACCCAGAAGGAAGGCGAGGTCTGGCTGGCCGACTTCGAGAAGGGGTTCCTGAAGTACGAGCGCCTGCCCCAGCCCTCGGTCACCGAGGTCACCCTGGACCTGGACCTCGACCCCCATGCGCCGCGGCTGGACGTGAAGGGGAGCTACGGGCTCGTGAATGACACGGGCGCGGCCCTGTCGCAGGTGCATGTGCGGTTCGACCGGGACCTGGAGGTCCAGCGACTGGTGCTCTCCCGGCCGGCCCGGACCGAGGCCTTCCCGCGCTTCAACTACCGGATCCTGCACCTCGCCCGGCCCCTGGCCCCCGGCGAGACCCTGCGGCTCGATTTCGAGACCGTCCTCGCCCAGAAGGGCTTCAGGAACTCGGGCAACACCACCCGCCTCGTGGACAACGGGACCTTCGTTTCCAATGACGAGTTCGCGCCGAGCCTCGGCATGTCCCGCTCGGGCCTGCTCCAGGACCGCACCAAGCGCCGCAAGTACGATCTTCCGCCCGAGCTGCGTCCGGCGAAGCTGGAGGACGAGGGCGCCCGGGGCCGCAACTACGTGGGCGACGCCGACTGGGTCCAGGCGGACATCACCGTCACCACCGTGGCGGACCAGACCCCGGTCGCGCCGGGCTACCTGGTCTCCGACACCACGGCCAACGGCCGCCGGACCGTGCGCTTCCGCACCGATGCGCCGGTCCTGAACTTCTTCTCGGTCCAGTCCGCCCGCTACGCCATCCGGCGCGAGACCTACAAGGGCGTCGACCTTGCGGTCTACCATCACCCCGGCCACCCCTGGAACGTCGAGCGGATGATGGCCGCGATGAAGCGCAGCCTCGACTACTACCAGGCGAGCTTCAGCCCCTACCAGTTCCGCCAGGCCCGGATCCTCGAGTTCCCGGGCTATGCGACCTTCGCCCAGGCCTTCGCCAACACCATTCCCTATTCCGAATCCATCGGGTTCACCGCCGACCCGGACAAGCCGGACAAGATCGACTACGCCACCTACGTCACGGCCCACGAGATGGCCCACCAGTGGTGGGCGCACCAGATCGTCGGCGCGGACATGCAGGGCGCCACGGTCCTTTCGGAGACCCTCTCGCAGTACTCGGCCCTGCTGATCATGGAACAGACCTACGGCCCCGAGGGAATCCGAAAGTTCCTTCGCAACGAGCTCGACGCCTATCTCTCCGCCCGCGGCGGCCAGGCGGTGGAGGAAACGCCCCTCATCCGGGTCGAGAACCAGGGCTACATCCATTACCGGAAGGGCTCGCTGGTGATGTACCTTCTGCGCGACCAGATCGGCGAGGCCAAGGTCAACTCCGCCCTGCGCAGCCTGCTCGGGCGCTACGCCTTCAAGGGTGCGCCCTATCCCACCTCCCGCGAGCTTGTGGACGCCCTCCGCCGCGAGGCGGGCGACGATCCCCGGGCCCAGGCCCTGATCACCGACCTGTTCGAGAAGATCACCCTCTACGACCTCAAGACCGAGGAGGCCGAGGCCCGTCGACGGCCAGACGGGCGCTACGACGTCACCCTGAGGGTCTCGGCGCGAAAGCTCTATGCCGACGGCAAGGGCGCCGAGACGCCTTCCCCCCTCGGGCAGGAGACCTTTGACCTGGGCGTCTTCACCGCAGAGCCCGGCAAGCCGGGCTTCACGCGTGCGTCCGTCCAGAGCTTCACCGTCCAGAGCCTGAAGGACGGCGAGCAGACCCTGACCCTGACCGTGAACGGCAAGCCCGCCTTCGCCGGTGTCGATCCCTACAACAAGCGCATCGACCGCAACTCCGGCGACAACGTCACCCGGGTCAAGGTTTCGGGATAGGCTTGCGTCGCCGGAACGTTTGAGGAACATTGGCGGGGCCGCCGGAGCCCCGCCATGCCCCCGCCCGATCTTCAGGAAGCCCCGCTCTTCCTGTCCGACCCCGTTCCGCCCTCGGCGCACGCCGGCCACAGGGCCCGCCTGCGCCATCGCGCCCGCCACGGCGGACCCGGCGCCCTGCCGGACTACGAGCTGCTCGAGCTCCTGCTCTTCCGCTCGCTGCCGCGGGGCGACGTCAAGCCCCTGGCCAAGGCCCTGCTGGCCCGCTTTGGCTCCCTCGCCGGGGTCTTCGGCGCGCCCCTCGAGGACCTGGTCAGGATGAAGGGCCTGGGCGAGCAGGCGGCACTGGACCTCAAGCTCGCCCACGAGGCCGCCGTGCGCATCAGCCGCGAGCCCGTCGCCCGCCGCACCGTGATCACCTCCTGGACCCAGTTGTCCGCCTACCTGCGCACCGCCATGGCCCATGAACCGCGCGAGCAGTTCCGCGTCCTCTTCCTCGACCGCCGGAACCAGCTGATCGCCGACGAGGCCATGAACGAAGGCACGGTGGACCACGCCCCCGTCTATCCGCGAGAGGTCGTCCGCCGGGCCCTTGAGCTGTCGGCCAGCGCCCTCATCCTGGCCCACAACCACCCTTCCGGCGATCCCACGCCCTCCCAGGCCGACATCGCCATGACCCGCGAGGTCATCGACGCCGCGAAGGTCCTGCGGCTGTCCGTCCATGACCACGTCATCGTGGGCCGCGACGGCCTGACCAGCTTCCGCGCCCAGGGGCTGATCTGAGGGCGGGTGGCCCGGGCGAATGCGCCGGTCTAAGCTGGCGTCAGAGCCCGCTTGGCGGAATCGGTAGACGCAACGGACTTAAAATCCGTCGCCATCGGCGTGCCGGTTCGAGTCCGGCAGCGGGCACCAGGACCTCGGCGCGACATTTTGTCGCACTAAAGCCGGAATGCGGTGGCGAGGCCTTAACCTTGGAGGCTCAAAAGGGCCTGTCCCGTCCTGAACCAGGTTCGGCGCCCGGGACACTTGGGAGCGGAGCGGCATGAGGTTCGCCGGCACATCGGGCCATCAGGGCCATGGGCGCGGAGTCGGGGCGTGACGGTCCAGTCTCCCCGGCCCGACGACGCCAGCACGGTCCGGCTCCTTGGACTGGCCTTCGCCGGCGCGGACCTGGTTTTCGAGATCGATGCCCAGGGGATCATCGTCTTCGCGCTGGGCGCCGCCGAGCGCCTCACCGGCCAGGCGGACCCGCAGCTGATCGGGCAGGACTGGGCCAACCTCTTCAACCGCTCCGAAGGCGTCCTGCTGGCCGCCCTCCTCCGGGACCTCGCCGCCGGCGAGCGGCGCGGCCCGATGCGGGTCGAACTCGCCCCGAGGGACAAGGCTGGCGCTCCTTCGGAGGCCAGCCTGTCGGTCTTCCGCCTGCCACAGCTCGGCGCCCGCCTGTCCTGCGCCCTGAGCCTGGGCGCGCCGGCCGCCATTCCACCCTTCGCCCGCGATGCCCGCGGCTTCACGTCCCCGGATTCCTTCGCCGTGTCCGCGGAGTACCTTCTCCAGGAGGCTGGCAAGGCCGGGCTGGTTCTCAGCCTGGACCTGGTGGAAGTGCAGGGCCTGCGGGACCGCCTGTCCCGCCTCAGGCCCGAGGACGCCGAGGAGGCCCGCAAGTCCCTCGAGGCCGTGCTGCGGGCCGATTCCTATGGCGGCGCGGGCGGTGCGGAGCTCGGGGTCGACCGCTTCGCCGTCATGAGGCCCTCGGACACCCCCGCCGGCCGGCTCCTGCAGGGCGTCTCCGCCGCCACGGGCGGCCGGGAGTCGCCGCAGCTGGCACGCCTGCCCCTCGACGGGGCCGCCTCCTCCCGCAACATGCGCACCATGCGCCTCGCCCTGGACCGCTACATCGAGTCCGGCAGCCAGGCCGCCGAGAGGGGTTTCCAGGACACGGTGGCCCGGACGCTGAGGGACTCCAGCCGCTTCCGGGACATTGTGGCGCGCAGCGCCTTCGCCCTCGCCTACCAGCCGGTGGTCTCCCTGGCGACCGGCGAGCTGCATCACTTCGAGGCCCTCGCCCGGTTCTCCAAGGACACCAGCCCCGCAGAGACCATCCAGCTGGCCGAGGATCTCGAAATGATCCAGGCCTTCGACCTCTCCGTGGTCCGGAGCATTGTCCGGGAACTCAAGTCCCAGCCCAGGACCACCCGGATCGCCGCCAACCTGAGCGCCCATTCCCTGATGATCGAGGGCTTCCTGGAAGAAATGCTGGGACTGGCCGGAGAGACCCCGGACATCCGCAGCCGGCTGATCCTCGAGATCACCGAGACGCGGAAGATCCACGACCTGGACCGGGCCAACGCCCTGATCGCCCGCCTCCGGGGCGCCGGCCATGTGGTCTGCCTGGACGACTTCGGCGCGGGGGCGGCGTCCCTGGACTACCTGCGGCGGCTTGAGGTGGACTTCATCAAGATCGACGGCCGCTACATCCAGTCGATGACGGCCGGATCGCGGGACGCCCTGGTGGTGAAGCACCTCGTGGCGCTCTGCCGCGATCTCGGCGTCTCGACCATTGCCGAGATGGTGGAGACCGACGACGTGGCCCGGCTCTCCCGGGACCTGGGGGTGGAACTCGGCCAGGGTTGGGTCTTCTCCAGGCCGCTCGAGAAGCCGAAGTGGAAGCCCCCGCCGCCGGCGTCCAGGCCCGCCCGGACCCGACCCGGCGCCCGCGAAGTCTGGGGCTGACCGCCCGGCCGCCCGGGGACGGTTGCCAGACCTTGGGCACAGGGCGCATGGAGACGCCATGACCACCGCCCTCCTCTGGTTCCGCCGCGACCTGCGCCTGGTCGACAACCCCGCCCTGGAGGCCGCCCTGGCCAGTGGCGCCGTCGTCCCCGTCTACATCCTGGACGAGGGACCGGATGCCCGGCCGGCCGGCGCCGCCGGCCTGTGGTGGCTGGACCGCTCCCTGACGGCCCTGGCGGCGGACCTGGAGGCGCGAGGGTCCCGCCTCATCCTGCGCCGCGGTGATCCGGCCCGCTGGATCCCGGAACTGGCTGCAGAAACGGGCGCCGCCTCCGTCCACTGGAACGACCTGTTCGACCCGGGCCTTCGAGAGCGGGACGACCGGCTGGAGGCCCGGCTGACAACTGCGGGCCTCTTCGTGGGTCGCTGGAACGGCGCCCATCTCCTGCGGCCAGACTCGGTCACCACGCGCACCGGCGGGGCCTTCGGGGTCTTCACCCCCTTCTGGCGGGCCGCGCGCCCGGTCGTCTCCGACCCCGGGAAGACCGAGCCGCCAGCGAGGCTGCCCGCCCCGGTCGCCTGGCCGGCCTCCGAGGCCCTCGGGTCCTGGGGCCTTCAGCCCAGGTCGCCCGACTGGTCCGCCGGGTTCGCAGGCTGGACCCCGGGGGAAGCCGGCGCCCGGGAGCGTCTCGGCGGGTTCCTTGCCCGGGGCCTGGCGGGATACGGCCGGGCGCGGGACTTCCCGGCCGAGCCCGGCGTCTCGCGGCTCTCGCCACACCTGCACTTCGGCGAGATCAGCCCCTTCGCCCTCTGGCGCGGCGCCCTCAACGCCGTCGAGCGGGGCGCCGCCCCGGAAGCCGACGCCGAGAAGTTCCTGGCCGAGCTGGGCTGGCGCGAGTTCAACGCGGCGATCAGCGGCCGGGGGCGGGACCTGGCCCTCACCAGCTTCGATCCCCGCTTCGAGGCGGTCGCCTGGCGGACCTCTCCCCGCGATCTCGCCGCCTGGCGCCGGGGTCGCACCGGCTATCCCATCGTCGATGCGGGCATGCGCGAACTCTGGACCACCGGATGGATGCACAACCGGGTCCGGATGATCTGCGCCTCCTTCCTCGCCAAGCACCTGCTCCTCGACTGGCGGGCGGGAGAGGCCTGGTTCTGGGACACCCTGGTGGACGCCGATCACGCCTCCAACGCCGGCAACTGGCAGTGGGTGGCGGGCAGCGGCGCCGATGCGGCCCCCTACTTCCGGATCTTCAGCCCCATGGCCCAGGGCGCAAAGTTCGATCCCGACGGGCGCTATGTCCGAAAGTGGGTCCCCGAGGTCGCGCGCCTGCCCGACCGCTGGCTGCACGCGCCCTGGACAGCGCCGCCCATGGTCCTTGACGCTGCAGGCGTCCGCCTGGACGAGACCTATCCTGCGCCCATCGTGGACCACGACCTCGCCAGGGCCCGGGCCCTGGAGGCCTACGCCGTCGTCAAGGGACGCTGAAGAGGCTGCGCGCGGAGCTTGCTGCGGCTAGAGTGCCCGCCACCATTCAAGGAGGATTCCCATGCTCGGCTACGTCACCCTCGGCGCCAACGACTTCGAGGCCGCCAAGGCCTTCTACCGCGCGGTGCTCGCGCCCCTCGGCGCCAAGCCGGCCATGTCCGGCGAGCGCATGGAGCTCTACTCCAACGGGACCGGCGCCATGCTGGGGGTCTGCATCCCCTACGACAAGGCGACGGCCACCCCCGGCAACGGCGTCATGCCCGCCATCTCCGCCGCCAGCCGCGAGGTGGTGGACCAGGTCCACGCCGCAGCCCTGGCCAATGGTGCGACCTGCGATGGCCCTCCGGGCGAGCGCATGCCGACCTTTTACGGCGCCTACTTCCGGGATCCGGACGGCAACAAGATCTGCGTCTACAAGATGGGCTGACGGGAGCGACGGCGGGGCCCGGACTCAGGTCTCCAGGCGCCCCGCCGCCTCCCACTCCAGGAAGGCGGGCCAGGCCAGAAGCCGGTCCAGGTAGGCCGCCAGCTCCGCTGACCCGGCCTCCACGGCGTAGGTCCGGAACCGTGTCGCCACCGGGGTGAAGAAAGCGTCGGCGATGGACCAGTCCCCCAGCAGGAAGGGCCCGCCGCTGCGCGCAAGCAGGTCGGTCCAGAGGGCCCGGACCCGGGCGATGTCCGCCTGCGCCTCATCGGACAGGACGACGGCCTCGACCGGCCGGGCCAGGTCCATGGGGCACTCCAGGCGCAGGGCCCGGAATCCGGCGTGCATCTCGCTGGCCGCCGCCCGTCCCAGGGCGCGCAGGTCCGGGTCCTCCGGCCAGAGCCGCGCCGCCGGGAAGGTCTCGGCCAGGAACTCGCAGATGGCCAGGGACTCCGGGATCACGATGCGTCCCGTCTTCAGGGCCGGGACCCTCCCGGAAGGCGAGTGCGGCAGGATCTGCGCGCGGGTCTCGCCATCGGCCTGGTACAGCCGTATCAGCCGTTCATGGAATGGCGCCCCGGTCCGCTTCAGGGCCAGCCAGGGCCGCATCGACCAGCTCGACCAGCGCTTCGATCCGATCACAAGCTCCATCACCGCTCCTCCTGATCCCCGTAAAATATCCCCACCTCCAGTAGGGATTCATGCTTGCCGCCGGCAGCCGGCGAGGTCTAGACCGAAGGCAACAAGAACAATCACCCCGGGAGGATCAGGGTGTCCATCATTTCCACCTCGCCAGAGGATGCCGCCGATTCCGACGAAGACGCGCCCCTCGTTCCCCTGGTGTCCGCAGGCTTCCGCCGCTACGCCCTCATCCTTCTTCTGGCGGTCTACACCGTCAATTTCCTGGATCGGCAGATCGTCTCGATCCTCGCCGAGCCCATCAAGCGCGACCTGCACCTGTCCGACACCCAGCTGGGCCTGCTGACCGGACTGGCCTTCGCCATCTTCTACACCTTCCTCGGCCTGCCGATCGCCCGCCTCGCGGAGCGCAGCAACCGGGTCACCATCATCGGGGTGTCCCTGGCGGTCTGGAGCGGCTTCACCGTGGTCTGCGGCCTGGCCACCAACTACACCCAACTGCTCCTCGCGCGGATCGGCGTCGGCGTCGGCGAGGCGGGCTGCACGCCCACCGCGCACTCCCTGATCGCCGACTACGTGCCGAAGTCCCAGCGCGCCTCGGCCCTCGCCTTCTTCGCCATGGGCACCCCCTTGGGCTCCCTTCTCGGCTCTTCCCTAGGCGGGGTGATGTCCGACACCTTCGGCTGGCGTACGGCCTTCCTCATGGCCGGGGTGCCGGGTCTCCTGCTCACGGCCGTGGTGTTCCTGACCCTTCGCGAACCGCGCAAGGAGCTCTCGGCCCTGGCCCGCGCGCGCATGGCCGAGACCCAGAAGACCGAGGGAAGCTTCGGGGCCACCCTCCGGTACCTGGCCCGCAAGCGCACCTTCTGGCTGGTGGCCTTCGGCGCAGCGACCCTGGCCTTCATCGGCTACGGCAACGGGGC
>CAIMLY010000358.1 GCA_903842425.1 uncultured Alphaproteobacteria bacterium
CATAGTCGGTCAGGAAGCCGTCCAGCTCCGCCTGGAAGGTCGGATCCGCCTTGGCCGCCTCGTAGGCCGCGTTCAGCTCATGCACCAGCGGCATGAGGGTCTCGGGCACGTACCGGCCGCCATAGTCGCCGAAACGGCCGGAGGCGTCGGGGTAGGCGGAATAGTCGTTGAGCGGTGCGATCTGGTTCACGTCAGGCCTGTGGTCGGGCTCGGCGGACAGCGTCGAGGAAGGCCGAGATCAGAGAGGGGTCCTTTAGTCCGGGACCGCGTTCCACGCCAGAGGAAACGTCCGCCATCGGGGCCCCAGAGCGGTCGAGGGCCTCGGCGACGTTCCAGGGGTCCAGGCCGCCGGCCAGGAACCAGGGGCGGGAGGGCCGGAAATCCCGCGTCAGGTTCCAGTCGAAGGCGACGCCAAGGCCGCCGGTGAGGGCGGCGCCCTTTGGCGGGCGAGCGTCCAGCAGGAGGTGGTCGGCGACCTCCGTCCAGTCCGCGGCGGCGACCAGGTCTTCCGGGGCGCCCACGGGCAGGGCTCGGATCACGCCGGCGCCCGTGCGGGCGGCGACCTCCGCCCCCCGGGCCGGCGGCTCCGCGCCGTGGAGCTGCAGGAAGTCGGGATCCAGGATGCGGGCGATGCGGTCGACCAGGTCATCGTCCGCATCGACGGTGATCGCGCAGATCCGCACGCCTGCGGCCCGGGCGGGCGCGGCGAGGCGGGCCGCGGCCTCGGGCGAAACGCACCTCGGGCTGGGTGGAAAGAAGTTGAACCCCAGGTAGCCGGCGCCCCCGCGCACGGCGGCCTCGACCGACTCGGGCGTGGACAGGCCGCAAATCTTGGCGGGAAGGCGCATGGCCGCCATTAGGGGCCGGCGCCTGCCGACTTCAAGGGGTGAGGATCAGCGACCGGACTTCAGGAGGTCGCGGATCTCGCCGAGGAGGGTTTCCTCGGCCGAAGGCGCCGGCGGCGGCGCCTCGGCGGCCTGGGCCCGGCGCAGGGTGTTGACCCCCTTCACGAGCAGGAAGACCACCCACGCGACGATCATGAACTGGATCACGGTGTTCAGGAAGGCGCCGTACTGGATGGCGACCATCTCGTCGACCTTGGTGGCCGGGTTGTCGGCCTTGAGCACCCACTTCATGTCGGAGAAGTCGACGCCGCTGGTCAGGAGGCCGATGGGCGGCATGATCACGTCCTCGACAAGGGCGGTGACGATCTTGCCGAAGGCTCCGCCGATGATGACGCCGACCGCCAGGTCGACCACGTTGCCGCGGGCGATGAATTCGCGGAACTCGCTGAGAATGGACATGGATTCCCCCCTAGGAATGCGTTTGGATTCCGACGATCTCAGTCGTCGGCGTTGAGCCGGACCCGGAGCTCCTTGCCGCTCTTGAAGAAGGGCACGTGCTTGGCCCGGACGGAAACGGACTCGCCGGTCCTCGGATTGCGGCCGGAGCGGGCGCCCCGGGAGCGGACGGAAAAGGCGCCGAAGCCGCGGAGCTCGACCCGGCCGCCGTCCTCGAGGGCCAGGATCATGCGG
>CAIMLY010000359.1 GCA_903842425.1 uncultured Alphaproteobacteria bacterium
CGACCTGCCGGAGGCCGAGGCGAAGCAGCTGTCCGATTTCCTGCTGGTGCGCGACCTCGTCCAGCTGGGCTGGCTGCACGAGCGGCCGGAGATCGACCCCGTAGACTGGCTGCCGGGGCGGATCCGTCAGGTCCGCAGACGCTGCGAGGCCCTGCTGGCGGAATGACCCACGGGGGGAAGCGCCCCCGCACCGCGCGATTGCTCCCCATCAGGGGGAGCTCCGGGCGAAGCCCGGTGAGGGGGTCAACGCCCCCCAGCTGACCTCCTCCGGCGCCCTGGGGGAGGAAGGGGAAGGCGGAGGGGTTACTTCGCCTCGGCCATGGCCTTCATGTTGCGCAGGGCGCCCTCGAACAGGGCCCGGCGGCGCGCCTGGTCGGCAGTGCGGGCGGCGGCGTCCGGCAGGCCGGAGACGTCGTACATCAAGGTGTATTCAAGCACCGAGGTCCTGGTCGAGACCGGCTTGGCCTCCACGAAGCCGTGGTAGAGGTCGTAGGGGCGGCCCTCCACAGGGGGCTGGACGTAGCCGTAGGACAGGTCGGTGCGGGCCACCATGACTTCGGTGACACGGCCGCCGGCGATGGAACGGACCGAGCCGATTCCGCCGTCGCCCTTCGTGACCGTGCAGTCGATCTTCATCCAGGCGCCGAGGTCGCACCAGCCCCCGACCGTCTTCCAGACCTCCGCCGCCGGACGGTCGACCGCCTGGCTCATGCGGATGACGGCGTAGTCCGGCTCGGCCGCCAGGGCCGAGGCCGGCAGGACAAGGGCGAGGGCGGCGGCGAGGAGGCGATTCATGGCGGGTCCTTTCAGGACGTCTGGGCGACGGCGAGGCGGCGGGCGGCCTCGTCGCGCAGGCCGCGCTTGAGGATCTTGCCCGAGGCGATGCGCGGCAGGGGTTCCGGCGAGATGTCAATGTAGCGGGGGACCTCGAAACGGGCGAGGTGATCCTTCAGGAAGTCGCGGATCTCGTCAGGGTCCAGGCCGGGATCGCCGTGGATGGTGGCGCCCACCTCCTCGCCCAGCCGCTCATCCGGCACGGCGTAGACCGCCGCCTCATGGATGTGCGGGTGCTTGAGCAGGGCGGCCTCCACCTGGCCGCAGCCGATGTTCTCGCCGCCCCGGATGATCAGGTCCTTGATGCGGTCGACGATGAAAAGGTAGCCCTCGTCGTCCAGGTAGGCGACGTCGCCGGTCCGGAACCAGCCGTCCTCGAAGATCTCGGCATTCAGCTCCGCGCGGTTCCAGTAGCCGCGGAAGAGGCTGGTCCCGCGGATCAGCAGCTCGCCGCGCTCGCCGGCGGGCAGGGCCCGGCCCTGGTCGTCGAGGATCTTGATCTCGAGCACCGCCGAGCAGCGGCCCGAACTGGCCGGCCGGTTGAGGTATTCCTCGCCGCCGATGCCGGTGCCGATGGCGTTGGTCTCGGTCATGCCCCAGCCGGTATTGGGCATGGCCTGGGCGAAGGACGAGCCGATCTGGGCCACCTGCTCCGGCGCCCGGGGCGCCCCGCCGCCACCGACGGTGAGCAGGCTGGAGAGGTCCCGGGAGGTCCGCCTGGCCTCGCGCACCAGGTCCCCGGTCATGGCCGCCGGGGCGGTGAAGCTGGTGACCTTCTCCCGCTCGATGATCTCGGCGGCGAGCTCGGCGTCCCACTTGTACATGCAGACCATGGCGCGCTGGGCCCGGTAGCACTGCAGGAAGATGGCGTTGGCGCCGGTCACGTGGAACAGGGGCACGCCCAGCAGGGCCACGGGCTGGCGCGCGGGCGGGACGGGCTCGACCCCCTGCATCAGGGCCCCCGTCCGCACGTCCAGCTCCCAGGAGAACAGGGCCGAGATGATGTTCCGGTGGGAAGACACCACCCCCTTGGGATGGCCGGTGGAGCCCGAGGTGTAGAAGATGGTGGCGTCGTCGTCCGGGGCGATGTCGGCAGGCGGCAGGGTCGCGCCGGCGGCCTCCGCCATCAGGTCCTCGTACCGGGCGGCGTTTCCGGGACGGTCGGCGCGGACGCCGATGACCGGCACGTCGAGGTCCGGCGAGCACCCGGCAAGCCGGTCCAGCCGCTCCTGATCGGCGATGAAGACCTTCGCGCCGCAGTCCTTCAGGCCGTACTCCATCTCGTCGGACTGCCACAGGGCGTTCATGGCCACGGCCACGGCGCCGATGGAGGTCGCCGCCTGGTAGGTGATGACCCACTCAGGAAAGTTCCGCATGGAGAAGGCGACCCGGTCCCCCTTGCCGACCCCGAAGCGGGAGACGAGGACCGAGGCCAGGCGTCCGGCGTCCCGGGTCACCTCGGCGAAGGTCATCCGCTCCTCGCCATAGACCAGGAAGGTGGCGTCCGACACCGCGGCGGCGAACATCTCCCGCAGGGTGGGCGGAGCGGCGGCGAAGACCTTCCGCGGGTAACCGCCGATCTCGAGGGTCGCCAGCTCATAGGGCTGGCCCGGCGCCGTGAGGATGGCGAGGGCCTCGGCGCGGGTGGCGGGCGGCGGGGAAGCAGGATCGGTCATGGTGGTTCCGGAAGGTCAGAAGAGGAGGCGGGCGAGTTTCTTGCGGTGGAAGCCGGCGTCGCCGAACTGGGCGGCGTGCCAGATGGCCCGGCGGCGGTAGAGCTGGGCGTCGCAGTCCCAGGTGAAGCCGAAGCCTCCGTGGAACTGGATCGCCCGGTCGGCGGCGAAGCTGTAGGCGACGTCCGCGGCCGCCTTGGCCATGCGCACGGCGATCTCGCCGGTTCCCTGCTCGTTGAAGCAGTGGGCGGCGCTGTAGAGGTGCGACCGGGCCTGCTCGTAGCGGGTGTAGGCGTCGACGATGGGGTGCTTCAGGGCCTGGTAGGATCCGATCACCTTGCCGAACTGGGTGCGGGTGCGCAGGTAGTCGAGGGTGTAGTCGATGCAGGCCTGGGTCCCGCCCACCATGTCGGCGGCGGCCAGCAGGTTCGCCGCCAGGTGGATGTGCTCCAGCGTCGCCCGGGCGCGGTCCGGGTCCAGCAACCGGTCCGAAGCCAGCACGCTCCCGTCGAGGGTCAGGGCGAAGGACCTGCGCGTCCCGTCGATCACCGTCTCCCGGCGCAGGGCGTCGACGGGAAGGTCTTCGGGCGTCAGGAGCACCAGGGCCGGGGCGCCGTCGAGGCGGACGGAAACGAGGATCCACCGGGCCTCGGCCGCGTCCGTGACCAGCACCTTGCGGCCGGAGAGGGTCAGGCGCCCATCGGGCAGGCGGCTTGCGGCGCAGGCGATGGAATCCGTCTCCCAGTCGGTGTCCAGCTCGGCCAGGGCCAGGCTCGCCGCTTCGCCGGCTGCGATCCGCGGCAGGACCTCGCGCTTCTGGTCCTCGGTCCCCCCGGCGACCAGGGCCTGGGCGACGAGGGTCGTGGAGACGAAGGGCCCGGCCATCAGCCGGCGGCCCATCTGCTCCACCAGGGGAACCACCTCGGCGAGGCCCAGGCCGGAGCCGCCGAAGGCCTCCGGAATGGCCACGCCCAGCCAGCCCAGGTCGCCCAGCTCGGCCCAGACCGCGGGGTCATGGCCGGCCTCGTCCTCCATGAGGCGGCGCACGGTCGCCACCGGAGAGCGCCGCTGGCAGAAGTCCGTGGCGACCTCCAGGAGGGTCGCCTGATCCTCGGAAAAACCGATGCGTCCCAGGTCCTTCATGTCGCGCCTCCCTAGGACTTCGGCAGGCCGAGCACGTGCTCGCCGACGATGTTGGCCTGGACCTGCGAGGTGCCCCCGCCGATCGTGGCCGAGAAGGCATTGAGGTAGTTGCGCGCCCACAGGCCGTTGTCCGCGGCCTCGGGCTCGTCGACATAGTAGGCGCCGCGGACGCCCGTCAGGCGGACTGCGAAATCGTTCAGCCGCCGGGACATCTCCGTGCCCATCAGCTTGGAGGCCAGGGGGATGCCCTGGGGCCGGTCGGCGATCAGCTCGGGCACCTGGGTGCGCTGTCCGTTGAGGGTCAGGGCCTGGATCTCCATCAGGTAGCCGACCATCTCGTCGGCGACCTGGGGGTCTTCCAGGACAGGGCGACCGCCGCGCCTCGTCCGCTGGGCCAGGTCGAAGACGTCGAAGGCGTTGGCGCCCACCGAGACATAGCCGCCGGCCTGCCCGCCCCGGGCGCCGCGCTCGTACTCGAGGGTGCGCATGGCCACCTTCCAGCCGCCGCCTTCAGGGCCGACAAGGCCCTCGGCCGGGGCCTTGGCGTCGGTGAAGAAGGTCTGGGTGAAACCGTGCTCGCCGGTCAGCTTTCGGATCGGGACGGTCTCGATCCCCGGCGCCTTCATCGGCATGAGGAAGAAGCTCAGGCCGTCATACTTGCGCTCGGTGGAGGGGTCGGTCCGGGCCAGCAGGATCATGTACCGGGCGTAGCGGCCGAGGGTGGTCCAGATCTTCGAGCCATTGACCACGTAGTGGTCGCCGGTACGCACCGCCCGGGTCTGGGCCGAGCCCAGGTCCGAGCCGTGGCCCGGCTCGGAGAAGCCCTGGCACCAGATGTCCTCGGCCGACAGGATGCCCTTCAGATAGGTCTCCTTCTGCGCCTCGGTCCCCATCTCCAGCAGGAGGGGCCCGGCCCAGTTCAGGCCGATGGCGTTCAGCATGATGGGGCCATGATGCTTGCGCATGGCCCGGGTGGCGGCGTTCTGGAAGGCCTGCGGAAGCCCGCCGCCGCCATAGGCCTTCGGCCAGGCGGCGCCCAGGTAGCCGGCCTCCCAGACCTTGTTCTGCCAGTCGCGCAGGAAGTGGAACTGCGGGTCTGTCCCGACCTCCATGAAGGTCAGGGGCAGCATGAAGCCGGGATCCCGCACGACGTTCTCGGCGAACCAGGCGTCGGCCTGCTCCGAGAAGGCCGCGAGGTCCTTTGGATCCACAGTGCTCATGGTCTTGCTCCCGCGGGGCCGTCGCCCCTGTCTGTTGCCTGCATGCCGGTCCGTCAGTCCGCCCCGAGGGCCTGTTTCTCCCGGGCCCGCCGGAAGGCCGGGCGGTCCTTGAGCCGCGCCAGGTAGTCGCGGCTACGGGGCTTGTAGCGCTCGGCGAGGCCCAGGGTCTCACCCAGGAAAAGGGCGTAGTGGACGGCGATGTCCGCCATGGTGAAGCGCCCGGCGCAGAGGAACTCCCGGTCCTCGAGGGCCGCCTCGACGCTACGGAGGCGCGACAGGTACCAGACCGTGTAGTCCTCGGCCGCCTGCGGCAGGCGGCGCTCCTTCGGCTCGAGGCGCGTGTAGCGCAGGACGATGGTCTGGGGAAAGGTCAGGGTCGCGTCGCTCCGGTACATCCAGTTGAGGTACTCGCCGTAGGCCGGCTCGGAGGGATCCACCCGCAGGTCCGTGGGCGCGAGCTTCTCGGCCAGGTAGTGGCAGATGCCGGTGGACTCGGTGAGGGTGACATCGCCGTCCACGAAGGTCGGCACTGTGCCCAGGGGATTGATGTTCAGGTAGCCGGGGTAGGTCGCCCTGGGAGGGAAGGCCATGTTGACCAGTTCGTAGTCCGCCCCCAGCTCCTCCAGCGCCCAGAGGGGACGCAGGGAACGCGCGTCAGCGCAGTGGTAGAGCTTCATGGATCCCCCGGACTCTGCGGTCGTTCCATACAGCTTATTCAAATTTCGGCGGCAAGGAAGGGATGACGGTTGGTCTCGACAGATCTGTCCGGTAATGCTCCGGACAGACGAGACACGGACA